>NZ_JBEAFQ010000077.1:0-48771 GCF_040062275.1 Klebsiella sp. GW_Kp182
ACCCGGCGGGCTGTAAGCCGTTGTTCCGTGTCAGTGGAGGCGCATTATAGGGAGTAATTCTGAAGTGGCAAGAGGAATTTCAAAAAAAAACTCCACCCGCTTATTTTTCAACCAAAGCTGCAGCTGAGAATACATTATCGCCTGGTTTTTAAACAAAAACGAGCCCAGCGGGCCCGTTTTTGCTGTTTTGTGATTTACTGCACTGCCACTATCCGGTCGTTTTTCACAACCAGCTGCACTTCTTTACCCGGTATCAGCTCTCCAGAGAGAATCTGCTGCGCCAGCGGGTTTTCGATCTGCTGCTGGATAGCACGTTTCAGAGGACGTGCGCCATAAACCGGATCGTAACCGTTTTCGCTCAGCAGCTTCAGTGCCTCATCAGAGAGGTGAACTTCATAGCCGCGTTCCTCAAGTCGTTTATACAACCGCTGCAGCTGAATCTGCGCAATAGAAGCAATGTGTTTTTCACCTAACGGGTGGAATACCACCACTTCATCAATACGGTTGATAAACTCCGGCCGGAAGCTTTGGCTAACCACGCCCAGAACCAGCTCTTTCATGTGGCTATAGTCCAGAGCCCCAAAACGTTCCTGAATGAGATCCGAACCGAGGTTAGAGGTCATGATGACGACCGTATTGCGGAAGTCGACCGTTCTCCCCTGCCCGTCAGTCAAACGTCCATCGTCCAGTACCTGCAGCAGAATGTTAAAGACATCCGGATGCGCTTTTTCCACTTCATCCAGCAGGATGACGGAATAAGGACGACGGCGGACCGCTTCAGTGAGATAGCCGCCTTCTTCATAACCGACGTATCCCGGAGGCGCCCCAACCAGACGTGAAACGGAGTGTTTCTCCATAAACTCTGACATGTCGATACGTACCATCGCATCGTCGCTATCAAACATAAAGTTGGCCAGCGCTTTACAGAGTTCTGTTTTACCTACACCGGTAGGGCCCAGGAACAGGAACGAGCCGATTGGACGATTAGGATCGGATAATCCGGCACGGCTACGGCGGATTGCATTCGATACCGCTTCAACCGCTTCATTCTGACCAATGACGCGACTATGCAGCTCCTGCTCCATACGCAGCAGCTTCTCACGCTCGCCTTCCAGCATTCTGGCCACCGGGATACCCGTCCAGCGAGCCAACACTTCCGCGATTTCCGCATCCGTGACTTTATTACGCAACAGACGCATCGTCTTGCCTTCGGATTGCGTTGCCGCCGCCAGCTGTTTTTCCAGCTCCGGGATTTTGCCGTACTGCAGCTCGGACATCCGCGCCAGATCGCCGACGCGACGCGCCTGCTCAATCGCGATTTTCGCCTGTTCCAGCTCAGCCTTAATCGTCTGGGTTCCGGAGAGCGATGCTTTTTCAGCCTTCCACTCTTCTTCTAAGACTGAATATTGACGTTCTTTATCGGCCAGCTCCTCATTCAGCATATCCAGCCGCTTAATGCTGGCTTCATCAGACTCTTTCTTCAGCGCCTGCTGTTCCAGCTTGAGCTGAATGATGCGACGGTCGAGTCTGTCCAGCTCTTCCGGTTTTGAGTCAATCTGCATCCGAATGCTGGATGCGGCTTCATCGATCAGGTCGATAGCTTTATCCGGCAGCTGTCGGTCGGCGATATAGCGATGAGACAGCGTGGCTGCCGCAACGATCGCCGGGTCGGTGATCTGCACGTGGTGGTGCAGTTCATAACGTTCTTTCAGACCACGCAAAATCGCAATGGTATCTTCAACGGTCGGCTCCGCCACGAATACTTTCTGGAAACGACGTTCCAGCGCGGCGTCTTTCTCAATGTACTGGCGATATTCATCCAGCGTCGTAGCGCCCACGCAGTGCAGCTCACCGCGCGCCAGCGCCGGTTTCAGCATGTTACCGGCGTCCATTGCGCCGTCCGCTTTACCCGCACCCACCATGGTGTGCAGCTCATCGATAAACAGGATGACGTTGCCTTCCTGCTTGGCGAGGTCATTCAGAACGCCTTTTAAGCGCTCTTCAAACTCACCGCGGTATTTGGCACCCGCCACCAGCGCGCCCATATCGAGCGCCAGCACCCGGCGCCCCTTCAGACCTTCCGGCACTTCACCGTTGACGATCCGCTGCGCCAGTCCTTCAACAATGGCCGTTTTACCTACACCGGGTTCACCAATCAGCACCGGGTTGTTTTTGGTACGGCGCTGCAGAACCTGAATCGTACGACGAATTTCTTCATCGCGGCCAATCACCGGGTCAAGCTTGCCCTGCTCGGCACGTTCAGTCAGATCGACGGTAAATTTTTTCAAGGCCTGACGTTGGTCTTCGGCTCCCTGATCGTTCACGCTTTCACCTCCGCGCATTTGTTCGATCGCCTGACTCACGTTGGCGGTTGTGGCCCCGGCGGATTTTAAAAGGTCGGTCAGCGTGCCGCGTGATTCAAGCGCTGCCAGAACGAACAGCTCTGACGAAATAAAGTTGTCCTTTCTCTTTTGCGCCAGCTTGTCGCAAAGGTTCAGGATACGCACTAAATCCTGGGACGGTTGAACATCGCCGCCGGTACCTTCCACCTGCGGCAATCGGCTCAACGCCTGTTCAATATTGGTGCGCAACTCTCCGGCATTGATGCCCGCCGAAGTTAATAAAGGACGTATCGATCCCCCTTCCTGATTCAGCAAGGCGCTCATAAGATGAAGAGGTTCGATGAATTGGTTGTCGTGCCCGAGTGCAAGGGACTGGGCATCGGCAAGAGCAAGCTGGAATTTATTGGTAAGACGATCCAGACGCATAACTCCTCCCATAACAGGTCAAATTTGCTACTGGAGATTAAATGAGGTCATCCCTCAATTATTCAAGGTTAAAGACCTGAACTATGCAAAAATAAGTTTGCCTTCTGGATCGTCTTAGTTCGGGAGGTTATATCAGCCAGATGAAACTTGCCATACGACCCGTCGTCTTGTCGCGACGATAAGAGAAAAAATCATCTTTTTCGCTGAGGGTACAGCGGTCACCGCCAAAAATCTGCTCAACGCCAACGCTCGCCAGCCGCTGACGCGCAAGCTGATAGATATCAGCAAAATACTTTTCACCTGCAGGACGAAATGCGCGCTCCGCCTGAGTATCTTTTGCCATAAAGGCCTCACGCACCTCCGGACCAACCTCAAACGCGTCCGGCCCAATGGCGGGCCCAAGCCAGGCCATGATGTTTTCCGGTTTATCGGCAAAACAGGCCACGGTTTCTTCCAGCACGCCTTCACAAAGGCCCCGCCAGCCGGCATGAGCAGCCGCAACTTCCGTTCCCGCGCGGTTGCAAAAAAGCACCGGCAGGCAATCAGCGGTCATCACCGCGCATACCGTACCCGGCACATTGCAGTATGAAGCATCAGCGCGCTTTGACGGGTACGGCCCGCCATCGAGCTTTAACACTGCCGTACCGTGAACCTGCTCCAGCCACACCGGGTATGACGGAAGACCGCCAGCGGCGAACATGCGCCGACGGTTCTCTTCTACGTGCTGCAGATTGTCTCCGCAATGGGCTCCGAGGTTAAGTGAATCGTATGGCGACAAACTCACCCCACCAGCGCGCGTGGAACTACAGGCTGCCACGCCTTCCGGCATTGGCCATTGCGGTACAATCAGTTTAGTCATAGCCAGTCAATATCGTCTTTATGGGTTTCAAAATCAGCGCGCATGGCATCAATCAAATCAACCATATCCTGTGGAATTGGCGCATGCCATTCCATCTCAATGCCGCTGATCGGATGGTATAAACGCAGCATGGTGGCATGCAGGGCCTGGCGATCGAACTTACGCAGAGCGGTGATGAACTCTTCCGATGCGCCTTTAGGCGGACGCGGGCGCCCGCCATAGACCTGATCGCCCACCAGCGGGTGAGTGATGTGCGCCATGTGTACGCGAATCTGATGCGTACGGCCGGTCTCCAGGCGCAAACGCAGACGAGTATGAATGCGAAAATGCTCCATGATCCGATAGTGCGTCACCGCCGGTTTTCCCATAGGATGTACCGCCATATGCGTACGCTTGGTCGGGTGGCGGCTAATCGGTTCTTCCACCGTTCCGCCAGCGGTCATGTGACCAATCGCCACCGCTTCATACTCGCGGGTGATTTCGCGCAGCTGCAGGGATTCCACCAGGCGGGTTTGCGCCGGAATGGTCTTCGCGACCACCATCAAGCCGGTGGTGTCTTTATCAAGACGGTGCACGATCCCCGCACGCGGCACGTCAGCAATGGCCGGATAGTAGTGCAACAGCGCATTCAGCACAGTACCGTCAGGGTTGCCCGCGCCAGGGTGCACAACTAAATCGCGCGGTTTATTAATTACGAGGATGTCATCATCTTCATAAACGATATTGAGCGGAATATCCTGTGGTTGGAAACGGACTTCTTCTTCGATTTCAACATCGATAGCAATCGTTTCTCCCCCCAGCACTTTCTCTTTCGGCTTGTCGCTGACGCTGCCGTTTACCAGCACTCTCTGGTCAAGGATCCATTCTTTTATGCGCGAACGCGAATAATCCGGGAACAATTCGGCCAAAGCCTGATCTAAGCGTTGTCCGAGTTGATTTTCGGACACCGTTGCGTTGAGTTGTACTCGTTGTGCCATATACAGCTTCTTCGTTTTAACGTTGGGTTTTACGGCTTTGCCGTTTAATATAGTGTGCTATTGTAGCTGGTCTTAATCGGGAGCAGGAACAGAGATTCTCCCGCATAAACATTTTGAGGAAGTCAAAACGTCATGACGCGCATGAAATACCTGGTGGCAGCAGCCACACTGAGCCTGGCTTTGGTGGGTTGCTCTGGCTCAAAGGAGGAGGTGCCCGATAATCCGCCGAATGAGATCTACGCGACCGCTCAGCAAAAGCTGCAGGACGGTAACTGGAAACAGGCAATAACGCAACTGGAAGCGTTGGATAACCGTTATCCCTTTGGTCCTTATTCCCAACAGGTACAGTTGGATCTGATTTATGCGTACTACAAAAACGCCGATCTGCCGTTGGCTCAGGCAGCTATCGATCGCTTTGTGCGCCTGAACCCTACCCATCCTAACATTGATTACGTCATTTATATGCGTGGTCTGACAAATATGGCGTTGGATGACAGTGCGCTGCAGGGCTTCTTCGGTGTCGATCGTTCTGACCGCGATCCACAACACGCGCGCGATGCCTTTAACGACTTCTCCAAACTGGTTCGTGGCTATCCTAACAGCCAGTACGCTACTGACGCCTACAAGCGTATGGTGTTCCTGAAAGATCGTCTGGCGAAGTACGAGCTGTCGGTCGTGGATTACTATACCGATCGTGGCGCATGGGTTGCGGTCGTTAACCGCGTAGACGGCATGCTGCGTAACTATCCGGATACGCAGGCCACCCGCGACGCGCTTCCGAAAATGGAAAACGCCTACCGTCAGATGCAGATGAACGCGCAGGCTGACAAGGTTGCGAAAATCATCGCGGCTAACAGCAAGAACACCTGATAGCCCTTAGATAAGCAAAACGGCAGCCGAGTGGCTGCCGTTTTTTTATTCGTTAAATTGTTAAGCTGAAGCGGTTTAGTGCCGAGTTAACTCATCAAATATGGCTCTCTTTCTTCCATTCCACAAGTAAAATCTCACCTGTTCCTGTCCTGTCTCACAAAACAGATTTGTTGACAAAAAGTGACAATAAAATGTGATTTAAATCACGCATTTTGACATTGGGCGAGGTATGCTGAGTTTACCAAGACGGGAAAGACAAGAGGTAAAATTTATGACAATGAACATTACCAGTAAACAAATGGAAATTACTCCGGCAATCCGCCAGCACGTCGCAGACCGTCTCGCCAAACTGGATAAATGGCAAACCCACTTAATTAACCCGCACATCATCCTCTCTAAGGAGCCGCAGGGTTTTGTCGCTGACGCAACCATCAATACGCCAAACGGGCACCTGGTCGCCAGCGCACGGCACGAAGACATGTATGCCGCAATTAACGAATTGATCAACAAGCTGGAACGGCAGCTCAATAAAGTGCAACACAAAGGGGAAGCCCGCCGCGCCGCAACGTCGGTGAAAGAGGCAGGCTTTGTGGAAGAAGAAGAGTAATCCTTAACTTAAGCTTGTGTCATGCCACGCGCCTTCGGGCGCGTTTTTTATTGACAGAGTGAAAACAGTACAGGTACTGTAATCCCCACTAACTCAAGGAATTCATCGTGAAACTGATCCCGTTTTTCTTCGCATTCTTTTTTACCTTCCCCTGAATGGGAGGCAATTCGTCGTGTGATAAAGAATGCGAAGACGAACAACAAGGCCTCCCAAACGGGAGGCCTTTTTTATTGATAATCAATAACAAGAAAGGCAACACATATGACCGAGGAAAACCCATTACTGGCCCTACGCGATAAGATCAGCGCTCTGGATGAGAAACTGCTTGCGCTGCTGGCTGAGCGCCGCGGCCTGGCCGTCGAGGTCGGCAAAGCCAAGCTGGCATCGCACCGGCCGGTGCGGGATATCGACCGCGAGCGGGACCTGCTGGAACGCCTGATGACGCTGGGGAAAAAACACCATCTTGATGCCCATTACATCACGCGCCTGTTCCAGCTGATCATTGAAGACTCGGTCCTTACCCAACAAACGCTGCTGCAACAGCACCTGAATAAAATTAATCCGCACTCCGCGCGGGTGGCATTCCTCGGACCTAAAGGTTCATATTCGCACCTTGCGGCTCGTCAGTATGCCGCCCGCCACTTTGAACAGTTTATCGAAAGCGGCTGCGCGAAGTTCGCCGATATCTTTGAGCAAGTGGAGACCGGCCAGGCTGACTATGCCGTCGTTCCTATTGAAAATACCAGTTCCGGCGGCATCAATGATGTTTACGATCTTCTGCAGCACACCAGCTTATCCATCGTGGGCGAGCTGACGCTGCCTATCGATCACTGCGTGCTGGTCTCAACGTCCACCGATGCGCAACAGATTACGACGGTCTACAGCCATCCGCAGCCGTTTCAGCAGTGCAGCCAGTATCTGAGCCGCTATCCGCACTGGAACATTGAATATACCGACAGCACCTCCTCAGCGATGGAAAAAGTCGCTCAGGCTAAATCGCCGACCGTTGCCGCCCTGGGCAGCGAAGCAGGCGGAGCGCTGCACGGTTTGCAGGTCCTGGAACATTGTCAGGCGAACCAGACGCAAAACATCACCCGCTTCCTGGTTCTGGCGCGTAAAGCGGTGGAAGTCTCCGATCAGGTCCCTGCGAAAACCACGCTGTTGATGGCCACCGGCCAGCAAGCCGGGGCCCTGGTTGAAGCGCTGCTGGTGCTGCGAAACCATAATCTGATCATGACCAAGCTGGAATCACGCCCCATTCACGGTAATCCGTGGGAAGAGATGTTTTATCTGGATATCCAGGCCAACCTGGAATCACTGCCAATGCGCAAGGCATTAAAAGAGCTGGCCGAGATAACGCGTTCAATGAAAGTGCTGGGCTGCTATGCCAGCGAAAACGTGGTACCGGTCGACCCGGTTTAACGTTCGATAAACGGCAATTTCTTCATCCCTGCCACGGCAACTGGCAGGGTGAAGATCGCGCCGGAAAGCGGATATTTCGCCACTTCTTCGGCATCCATATTCTCCCGCGTGGTGGTAATGTAGAGCGTCTTCATATCCGCTCCGCCAAAACAGACCATCGTCGGGCAACGCACCGGTAGACGATGCTCCTCCAGCTGCTCGCCCGTCGGCGAGAAGCGCGCAATACGCCAGCCGTCAAACATCGCGCTCCAGTAGCAACCTTCAGCATCGATGGCCGCGCCGTCTGGAATCCCCTCTCCCGGCTGAAAGCGCAGGAAGACCTCACGTTTACCCGCCTCGCCCCGCTCATCGAGAGGTGTTCGATAGATAACGGCATTTGGCGTATCCGAGGTATACATCCAACGTTTGTCTTCGCTAAACGCCAGACCGTTAGCGCCGTGAATATCGCACTGGATAACCTGCGGGGAGAGATCGTTATCGATGCGCACTAAGAGCGCGCCATTAAAATCTCCCGGCCCCCAGAAAGTCCCGGCATAAAAGCGGCCGTCACGATCGGTTCCACCATCATTAAAGCGCGCTAATTGCGGGTTGCTGGGGTTATCGCAGACTTTGCGCTGTAGAAGACCATGCGCATCAGTGAGCCAGATACCGCTGCGTAAAGCGACGATAAAACCGCCCTTCTCGCGCAGGGCAAAACAGCCGGGCTCCTCGGGAAATTGCAGAACCTGATGTTCACCCGTCTGCACGTCGTAGCGATGAATCTCGCATTCCATAATATCGGCCCAGTACAATGCCTGTTCGGCTTCGCTCCAGGTCGGACATTCCGGTAAATGCCCGGTGTAATCAAACAGCGGTTGTGGTTCAGCCATCGTTTTCATCCCTATAAAAAAAGCCAGCGGGTCACCCCTCTGGCTTTATTGTATACGTGTTTGACGACTTACTGCCGATTATCATTTGCCTGGCGCAGCAACGTCCGGCTTTCGCTCTGGAAGCGCTGGGCATAGTCACCGAACCAGTGCTCAACCTTACGGAAGCTATCGATGAACGCCTGTTTATCCCCCTGCTCCAGCAGGCCGATAGCTTCACCGAAGCGCTGGTAGTATCGCTTAATCAGCGCCAGATTATTTTCCGAGGACATAATAATGTCAGCATAGAGCTGCGGATCCTGGGCAAACAGCCGGCCAACCATCGCCAGTTCCAGACGATAAATAGGCGACGACAGCGCCAGAAGTTGCTCAAGACGCACATTCTCTTCGGCCAAGTGCAGGCCGTAAGCGAAGGTCGCAAAGTGGCGCAACGCCTGAATAAAGGCCATATTCTGATCGTGCTCGACGGCGCTGATACGATGGAGCCGCGCGCCCCAGACCTGAATTTGCTCCAGGAACCACTGATACGCTTCGGGCTGGCGGCCATCGCAGTACACCACCACCTGCTTCGCCAGGCTGCCGCTGTCCGGCCCAAACATGGGGTGTAACCCCAATACCGGACCTTTGTGCGCGGCCAGCATCGCCTGCAGCGGTTCCGCTTTCACCGAGGCCAAATCGACCAGGATGCAGTCCGCCGGCAGCGGTGGCAGCTGAGCAATCGTTGCCGCCGTGATATGAATCGGCACGCTGACGATAACCATACCGGCATCGGCGACAATCTCTTCCGCCCGCGACCAGTCGTCTTTTTCAAGGATACGAACCTGATATCCGGAAAGCGTCAGCATTTTCTCAAACAGACGCCCCATTTGCCCGCCGCCGCCAACAATCACCACCGGACGCAGGTTCGGATAAAGCGTTTTAAAACCTTTATCGTTTTCGCTGGAATAAGACTCCCGCATGACGCGACGCAAAACATCTTCGATAAGATCCGGCGGGACCCCAAGCGCAGCAGCCTCCTCGCGCCGGGACGCCAGCATCGCCGATTCACGCTCAGGAACGTAAATGGGCAGGCCGTATTGGCTTTTAACCTCTCCGACTTCCGCTACCAGCTCCAGGCGCTTAGCCAGCAGTTCCAGCAGCGCCTTATCGACTTCATCAATTTGATCGCGCAATGCGGTCAGTTCAGCAACCATATCATCCTCTTACGCCAGACGAGCCGCCAGATGGCCTCGCAGATCCTTATCAAGTTCGCGGAGCAGCGCATCGGTGGTTTCCCAACTAATGCAGGCATCGGTCACTGAGACGCCGTATTTCATATCGCAACGCGGCTGCTCAGAGGACTGGTTACCTTCGTGGATATTGCTCTCAATCATCAGACCAATAATGGAACGGTTACCATCTTTAATCTGCGCGACCACGGATTCCGCAACCGCAGGCTGACGGCGGTAGTCTTTATTAGAATTCCCATGGCTGCAATCTACCATCAGAGAGGGCTTCAGTCCCGCCTGAGTCATCTCTTTTTCACACTTCGCAACATCTTCCGGGCCGTAGTTTGGCGCTTTCCCGCCGCGCAGAATGACGTGACCGTTCGGGTTGCCCTGCGTTTGCAGCAGGCACACCTGTCCGGCCTGGTTGATGCCGACGAAACGGTGCGGCATCGCGGCAGCGCGCATTGCGTTAATTGCCGTGGCAAGGCTGCCATCGGTGCCGTTTTTAAACCCTACCGGCATCGACAGGCCAGAAGCCATCTCACGGTGAGTCTGGGATTCGGTCGTACGCGCGCCGATAGCAGACCAGCTAAACAGATCGCCGAGATACTGAGGACTGTTTGGATCCAACGCTTCCGTCGCCAACGGTAGCCCCATATTGACCAGTTCAACCAGCAGACGGCGCGCAATCTTCAGGCCGCCTTCCACATCAAACGAACCATCCATATGCGGATCGTTAATCAGCCCTTTCCAGCCAACGGTGGTGCGGGGTTTTTCAAAATAGACGCGCATGACCAGATAGAGGCTATCGCTGACCTCTTCGGCAAGGGCTTTAAAACGACGAGCGTACTCAATGGCGGTTTCAGGATCGTGGATCGAACAAGGGCCACATACCACCAGCAGACGCGGATCGCGGCCGGCGATGATGTTGGAGATGGTCTGGCGAGACTGCGCGATCTGCGCCTCCTGCTCAACGCTCAGAGGGAATTCAGCCTTCAACTGATCCGGAGTGATCAAAACCTGTTCGTCGGTAATGTGTACGTTGTTCAGCGCGTCTTTTTGCATGATTGCGATCCTGTATAGCTCGTTTGCGATAGTTATTGCCTCAGCGAGGATGACGTAACGATACCACACAAAGTAAAGATTTCAATCCATATTCCGTAAATTTTACTTTACACATAGAAATTAAATCGCGCTGTATTTCATTCAATGCGTATCAAATTATTTACAGTGAGTCATTAAACGCCAGTTTTTCCCTGCTTCCACGAATTTCTTTTACGAAAAATCCTGGTAAGAATTATCTCAAAGCGGCGAGGCTGGCTAATGACGATTTTCCTCAACAATGCTATTCTTCGCCCGGGTTTCAGCAATCTGCATCCCCCACGCTATGACAATCTGACGGAACCGTAATGACTGTTCTTCACCGTCTCTTTTTGACTTTAGTACTATCACTCGTGGGTATCTCTGCTGTTGCCTCCGGACCGTCTGAAAATGTTCGGACAATCGTTTCGGGGATCGTGACTTATACTCGCTGGCCGCAATTATCCGGTCCTCCAAGGCTCTGTATTTTTTCAACATCACGATATATCCATAGCCTGGCCGAAGACGCTCCGGAAATATTGCCTTATAAACCCGTGATTGTTCGTAATACACAAGAAGCCTTACAGACGACCTGCGATGGTTTTTATTTTGGCAGTGAATCGCCGACCCAACAGTCTGAATTTACGGCCAAATATGGAAACCGGCCCCTATTACTTATTGCGGAACAAAACACCGATTGCTCTATTGGCAGCGCTTTTTGCCTGCTCATCAACAATGAGAGAGTCAGATTTTCCGTAAATCTGGATGTACTGACGCACAGCGGCGTTCGGGTTAATCCCGAGGTGCTGATGCTTGCCCGGAAAACATCACATGAATAAGGATTTTTCTCAGGCCCCGCGCCCCACATTTAAAAGAGCGCTGCGCCGTATCAGCATGATAAGCGTGGTGATCTCTATGACACTGGTCTGGCTGTTACTCTGCACCGCTTCCATATTTACACTCAAGCAATACGCCCAAAAAAACCTGGAACTTACCGCTGCCACCATGGGCCGTAGCCTGGAAGCAGCGCTCGTTTTTGGCGATAGCGCAGCGGCTGAAGACACGCTGGCCACTCTGGGCAGACAGGGGCAATTTTCTCAAGCAATTCTGGTCGATGGCCGGCAAAGACCCTTCGCCTCATGGCATAACGATGGTCTGGTCAGTCAGGATAAAATCAGCGACGTCATCAGCAAATGGCTCTTCCCGAAACCCACGGTGCAAACTATCCTGCACCAGGGAAAAATTATCGGTGAACTCCGTCTGACCGCGCTGGACAGATTGATAAGCTATTTTCTTGGTATCTCTATTATTGTGCTCACCAGCAGCATTTTTCTGGCTTCCTGCATCGCCTTGCTCCTTACCCACTCGCTGCATCGCGGCATTGTGGCTGCGTTACAGAGCATTACCGAGGTGGTACATGACATCCGCGAAAATCGCCATTTCTCCCGCCGGGTGCCCGAAGAGCGCATTGAAGAATTCCACCTGTTCGCCCAGGACTTCAATAGCCTGCTGGGTGAAATGGAGGACTGGCAGCGGCAGCTTCAGGCTAAAAACGCCCAGCTCCTGCGCAGTTCATTACACGACCCGCTAACCGGGCTGGCTAACAGAGCGGCTTTCCGGAATGTGATTAATGATCTGATGAAGGATGAAACCGCCCAAAGTCATTCTGCGCTGTTATTTCTTGATGGCGATAACTTCAAGCTTATTAACGACAACTGGGGCCACGCAGCCGGCGATAAAGTGTTAATTGAGGTCGCGAGCCGCCTGATGGCCTTTGTCGGTAAACAGCATCAGGCATGGCGTCTCGGCGGCGATGAATTTGCCATTCTGCTACGGGATGTTCATTCAGAAACCGAAGTTCGGGCACTGTGCAGCGCGTTGTCCGAACAGTTTATCCCACCGTTTAATCTACACAATGGCCACACCGCCAGCCTGTCACTGAGCATTGGTTACGCTTTAACCTGGGAACATACCTCAGCGGAAAATCTGCAAGAGCTTGCCGATCAAAATATGTATCGGATGAAACACCAGCGCTTACAGCAAACGCAAAAATAAAAGGAATCACCATGATCGGAAAATATTTTGCTCCTGCTTTACTGGCCGCACTTTTTCTTAGCGGCTGCCAGGCTCCGCAAGGAAAATTCTCGGCAGAACAAATTGCAGCAATGAAGTCATATGGCTTTACTGAAACCAACGGCGACTGGTTATTAGGAATATCTGATACCATCCTGTTTGATAAAAACGACTATCATCTGCGTGCCGAAAGCAAACAGCAAATTCGCACAATGGCTTCACGTCTGGCGAGTACCGGTATTACCCATAGTCGCCTTGAAGGTCATACTGATAATTACGGCGAAGACAGCTACAACGAAATGCTATCGCTTAAGCGGGCTAACAGCGTGGCGGATGCCTGGGCCGAAGGGGCGAATATTCCGCGCGCAAACTTGACCACTCGCGGACTCGGGAAAAAGTATCCTATAGCCAGCAACGATACCGCGAAAGGGCGCGCTGAAAACCGCCGCGTCACGGTGGTTATCAGCACGCCTTAAACACCTATTCGACTGGTTTAGCCGCTATCACCGCCGTTGCTGAGCGCCAGCGCAGATAATCAACGGCGAGACATAGCGCGAGGCTGCTTCCTATGAGCGGCAGCGCCAGGCCCAACAACACCGCAATAACAGCAGTCAGCAGACGAGCAGGCCACACTAAGCCAAACCACGCCTGTATCAACGTATTGGCCGGGTTAAACGCCGCGCGCGCCGGGCGACGGATCCACCACAGCCGGTACCCCACCGCTATCATCACGCAGAGTGCGGTTCCGAACGCGATAAGCAGTAGCTGGTTAGCAAGACCGAACAAAATTCCCATATGGAAATCAACGCCCCAGCGGGTCAGCTTAGCCATGAGCGGAAAGTCGGAAAAATGAGTGCGGTCCACGATTTGCATCGTTGCACCATCGATCGCGACAGCATCAACCCGGGTTGGCCAGCTTCTGTCGATTTCATTTACCGTCCACGCGCGCCCGGCACCCGACGGCGGTCGAATCTCCAGCTTGCCGGCATCCAGCCCCGCCGCGCGGGCAGCCAGCAGAACCGGGTCAAAATCCTCTACGCGCAACTGCGCCGTCATCTCCCCCATCGCTCCATGTCCCACATGATGTTCGGCATGCGGATCGTGAGCGGCCGGAGCGGCACTTTCCAGCTGGGTATTCACCTGCGGCGTCAGCCAGCCAAAGGCGGCACGCATCCTATCGACGTGACTACCGGCCCATTGCGACCAGGTTAAACCGGTCGCAGAGAATAACAACATACCGACCAGCAGCACCCAGCCGAGAGAAACGTGCAGGCGGCGGTTATTCTGCACGCTGTTATTTATGCGACGACGCGGCCGGGTCATCGACCACAGCGCGATCCCGCCCAGAGCGGCAACCCACATCCAGGAGGCTGCCAGCTCGCTGTACAGTCGGCCGAAGTTACCCAGCAGCAAAGAGCGATGGGCATAATCAATCCACTGACGCAGGGGCAAAATACCGCTGGTGCCGTAAACCGGCATATCGCCTGTCACCCGTAGCGTCACCGGATCGACAAAAATTGCCCGCGTTTCCGACTCGCCAAGGGTCGGGTCAATAAACATCACTCGGGTCGTATCGCCAGCCATTATCCCCGGCCGAACCGCATGCAGGCGGAGGTTTCCCTGAATGGCCTCCGTCGCTACGGTAATTTGCGCGCTTAGCGGCTGTTTTTCCCCAGTCAACGTACCGTACAGAGCATCACGATAGAGCCAGTTTTCCAGCTGAGGGGTGGCGACATATAGCGTACCGGTCAGGGCCGCCACAAAAATAAACGGCCCGATAAACAATCCGATATAGAAATGAAGACGACGCAGCAGGTTCAGCCATGCCGCGCGCGAGGTGCAGGTAGTCATACTTTTCCTTTTTTTAAAGCAAAAGAGAACGTTGCGCAGTGCGCACATTATTTTTTATGTAAGGGAGAAAGCAGACGGGCGCGGTGGCGCGCGGGTGTGGGGATAAAGCCAGGTAAAGTCATGCCAGCGTTTCCTCTCCGGGCGTGAAACCGGGGCTCGCTGGCGTCGAAGCATCAGGCTGAGCAGCAGCACCAGCGCGAAAATCAGGCCCGGAACATGAGCTAACAGTACGCAGTAGCCACAGGCTTCAGCATGATCGAGCGGCACGCTGTGCGCGTGTTCCGGCATCGAGGCATCGGTATGCGTCATGGACATCTGATGTGATGGCATACCTTCCGGCATCCCCATCATTGCGTGGTGCATGCCATTCATCGGATCTTTTTGCAGGGAGATGGAGATCAACGGCGCCACCACGATCAGCAGGATCGCAAACAGCGCCAGCCATACGGCCCGCCGTTGTAATGCTGAGTGATGAAAAATATTGCTGACCACCGTCCCTCCCCATGAGGGACGTATTGTAAATGATTCGCAATGGAATGGTTAAAATAAAGATAAAAAAAGGGCCGGCCCATCAGGCCAGCCCTCTCATTCAGGATGTCGCGAAAGCGAATCTTAGTTAAGACGCTCTTTGATACGAGCAGACTTACCGGTACGCTCACGCAGGTAGTACAGTTTAGCTTTACGCACAGCACCACGACGTTTGACAGAAATGCTGTCAACTACCGGAGAGTGAGTCTGGAAGACACGCTCAACGCCTTCGCCGTTGGAAATTTTGCGAACAGTGAATGCAGAGTGCAGACCGCGGTTACGAATAGCGATAACCACGCCCTCGAATGCCTGCAGACGTTTTTTGGAACCTTCAACAACCCATACTTTCACTTCCACGGTATCACCCGGACGGAAGGAAGGTACGTCCTGCTTCATCTGTTCTTGTTCAAGTTGCTTAATAATGTTGCTCATAATTTAATCTCTTATCCTGGGTAAACTGATATTGGGGGCTTACGCCATCCCATCATGTTTATGTTGCTGTTGCGCGAGTTCCTTTTTGAACTCTGCCAGCAACCTTGCTTGCTCTTCAGTCAGAGCCAGGTTTTCCAAAAGTTCAGGTCTTCTAAGCCAGGTACGGCCCAGCGACTGCTTCAGACGCCAGCGACGTATCTCAGCATGGTTTCCCGACAGCAATACCGGCGGTACTTCCATACCTTCTAACACTTCAGGACGCGTATAGTGCGGGCAATCCAGCAATCCTTCAGCAAACGAATCTTCGATTGCTGAAGCTTCATGGCCCAGCACCCCCGGAATAAACCGGGAAACGGAGTCAATCAGCGTCATTGCCGGTAGCTCACCACCGCTGAGAACGTAATCGCCAATTGACCATTCTTCATCAATCTCGGTCTGAATTACGCGCTCATCTACGCCTTCATAGCGACCGCACACCAAAATCAGCTTCTGATTTGTTGCCAGTTCGCTGACGCCCGCTTGATCAAGCTTGCGTCCCTGAGGTGAAAGATAAATCACCTTTGCGCCTTCACCTGCCGCGGCTTTTGCTGCATGAATGGCATCCCGTAAAGGTTGCACCATCATTAACATCCCCGGTCCGCCGCCGTAAGGACGATCGTCCACGGTACGGTGCCGGTCATGAGCGAAATCGCGAGGACTCCAGCTCTGGATGCTCAGCAGGCCATTTTTTACTGCCCGGCCAGTTACCCCGTAATCGGTAATTGCGCGGAACATTTCAGGAAACAGGCTAACGATACCTATAAACACAAGCCAATCCCCATAGTGCCGTTTTTTACCGTTTATTCGGAGAATTTAAAAACCAGGATCCCAGTCTACTTCGATGGTACGAGTAGCGAGATCGACTTTCTTGATAACCTGCCCATCGAGGAACGGAACCAGCCGCTCCTTGATACCAAATGCATCTTTCAGGTTTGCCTTGATGACGAGAACGTCATTAGACCCGGTTTCCATCATGTCGATGACTTTGCCGAGGCTATAGCCTTCCGTGGTCACTACCTGGCAGCCCATCAGGTCTTTCCAGTAGTAGTCACCCTCTTCAAGCGCAGGCAGCTGCGATGAATCCACGACAATTTCGCAATTAGTCAACAGATTCGCTGCATCGCGATCGTCAATGCCTTTCAGCTTAATGACGATATCCTGATTGTGGTGGCGCCAGCTTTCCAGCTCAACAACCTGCCACTGACCCGCCTTCTGGATAAACCAGGGCTGATAGTCAAAAATGCTTTCGGCGTCTTCGGTGGAGGAAAACACTCTGAGCCAACCACGGATACCGTAGGAAGAACCCATCTTGCCCAATACAATCGGTTCAACAGGTGCTTGTGCGGTGTGTTGCTTGCTCATCATGACCACCGTGACAGATTAAGCTGCTTTGTTAGCGGCTTTGATCAGCGCAGCTACGCGATCGGAAACAGTAGCGCCCAGGCCAACCCAGTGAGCGATACGATCCAGATCCAGACGAGTTCCTTCTTCGGTCGCAGAAGCGATCGGGTTGAAGAAACCAACGCGCTCAATGAAGCGACCGTTGCGTGCATTACGGCTGTCGGTAACAACAACCTGGTAGAACGGACGCTTTTTCGCGCCGTGACGTGCTAAACGAATAGTAACCATAACATCCTCTTGTGTGAATAAAACACCGGGCCCCATCGAGGAACGGAGCCCGGTGTCATATTAAAAGCCCGAAAATTTTACTGATTTCTGGGGAAATTGCAATCAGCAGTTATAAACTCTGCTGTGGAAGGGCGACTCCGGTACCCTTAAATTGGGTACCGGAGTATAAGTCATAGCCAGAATGCGCCAACCATGTGTCAGAAAAGAAGCGCGCCCCGGCAGAAATGGCGACCAGCCTATCGGCCTCCGGGGAACCCTGGCGGCATCATTCCTTTCATTCCGCGCATCATCTTCATCATGCCGCCTTTCGACTTCATCTTCTTCATCATGCGCTGCATATCGTCAAACTGCTTGAGCAGACGGTTCACATCCTGCACCTGCATTCCGCAGCCTGCGGCGATGCGGCGTTTGCGCGAACCTTTAATAATTTCCGGTTTAGCGCGCTCTTTCAGCGTCATCGAGTTGATGATGGCTTCCATACGCACCAGAACTTTATCATCCATCTGCGATTTAACGTTGTCCGGTATCTGCCCCATGCCCGGCAGCTTGCCCATCAGGCTGGCCATACCGCCCATGTTTTTCATCTGCCGCAGCTGTTCAAGGAAATCGGTCAGGTCAAAACCGTCGCCTTTTTTCAGCTTAGAGGCCAGCTTTTCAGCCTGCGCGCGGTCGACCTTACTTTCGATATCTTCGATCAACGACAGGACGTCGCCCATGCCGAGAATACGGGAAGCGATACGATCCGGATGGAACGGCTCCAGCGCTTCGGTTTTCTCGCCAACGCCGAGGAACTTAATCGGCTTGCCGGTGATATGACGAATCGACAGCGCCGCACCGCCGCGGGCGTCGCCGTCCACTTTGGTCAGCACGACCCCGGTCAGCGGCAGGGCTTCGTTAAAGGCCTTCGCCGTGTTCGCCGCATCCTGGCCGGTCATCGCATCGACAACAAACAGGGTTTCTACTGGATTGAGAGACGCATGGACCTGCTTAATCTCATCCATCATCGCTTCATCAACGTGCAGACGACCGGCGGTATCCACCAGCAGCACGTCGTAGAATTTGAGCTTCGCTTCTTTCAGCGCGGCATTAACGATATCAACCGGCTTCTGACCCACGTCAGACGGGAAGAAATCAACGCTAACCTGCTCGGCCAGCGTTTCCAGCTGTTTGATCGCCGCAGGGCGATAGACGTCAGCGGAAACGACAAGGACTTTCTTCTTGTGCTTTTCACGCAGGAATTTACCCAGCTTAGCGACGCTGGTGGTTTTACCCGCCCCCTGCAAACCGGCCATCAGCACCACGGCTGGCGGCTGCGCCGCTAAATCCAGCGCCTGGTTCTCTTCGCCCATCGCGGCAACCAGTTCGTTGCGCACGATTTTGACGAACTCCTGGCCCGGGGTCAGGCTTTTGTTGACTTCATGACCTACCGCGCTTTCTTTTACACGGTTGATGAAATCACGTACCACAGGCAGAGCAACGTCCGCCTCCAGCAGCGCCATACGCACTTCGCGCAGGGTATCTTTAATATTGTCTTCAGTAAGGCGTCCGCGGCCGCTAATGTTGCGCAGCGTACGCGACAAACGATCGGTTAAATTATCAAACATTGTCTCTCGCCTGAGGTGGAAACGGTCGGTCGCCGCAGCGACACAAAAACGGAATGGGCGCAGTATAACACGACATAAACGCGAATGTGCTGCAACGGTTGGAGCCAGAGTCGCGTGACGCTATACTGCTTCTCTTTACTATTTAGTCAACAGTCGACACCCCTATGCCTGTTTTTGCTCTACTCGCCCTTGTCGCCTACTCCATCAGCCTCGCGCTGATCGTCCCTGGCCTGCTGCAAAAAAACAGCAGCTGGCGGCGGATGGCGATTCTTTCCGCAACTATTGCGTTGATTTGTCACGCCTTCGCGCTGGAGTCACGCATTTTTCCCGGCGGCGAAAGCGGGCAAAATCTCAGTCTATTAAACGTGGGATCGCTGGTCAGCCTGATGATCTGTACGGTGATGACCATCGTCGCCTCGCGTAATCGCGGCTGGCTATTGCTACCCATTGTCTACACCTTCGCCTTAATCAACCTCGCGTTCGCTACCTTTATGCCGAACGAGTACATCACGCATCTGGAAACCACGCCGGGGATGCTGGTCCATATCGGCCTGTCGCTCTTCTCTTATGCTACGCTGATTATCGCTGCGCTTTACGCGCTGCAGCTGGCGTGGATTGACTATCAGCTGAAGAATAAAAAGTTGACCTTCAGTAGCGAAATGCCGCCGCTGATGAGCATTGAACGTAAAATGTTTCATATCACCCAGATAGGCGTGGTTCTGTTAACCCTGACGCTGTGTACCGGGCTGTTTTACATGCACAACCTATTTAGTGCGGAAAACATTGATAAAGCAGTGCTGTCTATCGTTGCGTGGTTCGTTTATATCGTCCTGCTTTGGGGCCACTATCATGAAGGGTGGCGCGGACGCCGGGTCGTCTGGTTTAACGTGACTGGCGCGGGGCTGCTGACGCTGGCCTACTTTGGTAGCCGCGTATTGCAACAGTTCATGAGCTAAGTCTTTAAGGAATCCCAAGTGGAACATATCTCCACCACCACGCTGATCGTGACGCTGATCGTCATGGTGGTCATCTCCGCCTATTTCTCCGGTTCTGAAACCGGCATGATGACGCTGAACCGCTATCGCCTGCGTCATATGGCCAAGCAGGGCAATCGTCAGGCAAAACGTGTCGAAAAGCTGCTGCGCAAACCTGACCGTCTCATTAGTCTGGTCCTTATTGGCAATAACCTCGTCAACATTCTTGCCTCGGCGCTGGGCACCATTGTCGGTATGCGCCTGTACGGGGATGCCGGCGTCGCCATTGCCACCGGCGTCCTGACGTTTGTGGTGCTGGTGTTTGCCGAAGTGCTGCCAAAAACCATTGCCGCGCTCTATCCGGAAAAGGTCGCCTATCCCAGCAGCCTGCTGCTCGCGCCGCTGCAAATCCTGATGATGCCGCTGGTGTGGTTGCTCAACACCATTACTCGCATTCTGATGCGCATGATGGGTATAAAAACCGATATCGTCGTGAGCGGGGCCTTAAGCAAAGATGAACTGCGCACTATCGTTAATGAATCACGCTCGCAAATCTCCCGCCGCAATCAGGACATGCTGCTCTCCGTTCTTGACCTCGAGAAAGTCAGCGTTGACGACATCATGGTCCCGCGCAACGATATTGTCGGTATCAATATTAACGATGACTGGAAATCCATTGTCCGCCAGCTGACCCACTCTCCGCACGGACGCATTGTGCTGTACCGCGACTCGCTGGACGATGCCATCAGCATGCTGCGGGTTCGCGAAGCTTATCGCCTGATGACGGAGAAAAAAGAGTTCACGAAAGAAGTCATGCTGCGCGCCGCCGATGAAATTTACTTCGTGCCGGAAGGTACGCCGCTCAGTACGCAACTGGTGAAATTCCAGCGCAATAAGAAGAAAGTGGGCCTGGTTGTTGATGAATATGGAGACATTCAGGGTCTGGTCACGGTTGAGGATATCCTCGAAGAGATCGTTGGCGATTTTACGACGTCAATGTCGCCTACGCTTGCTGAAGAGGTGACGCCGCTTAACGACGGTTCAGTGATTATCGACGGTACCGCCAACGTACGTGAAATCAACAAGGCTTTTAACTGGCATCTGCCGGAAGATGAAGCGCGAACCATTAACGGTATTATCCTGGAAGCACTTGAAGAGATCCCCGCCCCGGGCACCCGCGTACGCATCGAACAGTATGATATCGATATTCTTGATGTTCAGGAGAATATGATTAAAAGGGTGAAAGTGATGCCGGTAAAACCCATTCGCGAAAGCGTGGCCGAGTCATAGCAACCCTGGGACCTGGCTGAGGGGAATAGAAAAACGGCTACCTCGCGGTAGCCGTTTCGCTTATTTACTTCGCTTTCGCCACGGTGACCATCGCCGCGCGAATAGTACGGCCGTTCAGGGTATAACCCTTTTGCATCACGCCCAGAACGTTACCTGCCGCAACGTCTTCAGACTCAACCATCGCAATGGCCTGATGTACGTTCGGATCCAGCGGCACGTTAGTATCGCCAATCACTTCTACGCCGAACTTGCGCACCACGTCGAGCATGGACTTCAGCGTCAGTTCGATGCCTTCAACCATCGGCGCCATATCCGGGTTAGCTTTATCAGCGACTTCCAGCGCGCGATCCAGGCTGTCAATAACCGGCAGCAGCTCGTTAACGAACTTCTCCAGCGCAAACTTATGCGCTTTTTCGATATCCAGCTCGGTGCGGCGGCGCAGGTTATCTTCATCGGCTTTCGCACGCAGCAATACTTCACGTTCGCGCTTCTGCGCTTCAGCAAGCTGAGCTTCCAGATTCGCAATTTTTTCATCGCGCGGATCCACCTGCTCAGCCGAAACCTCAGGCTCTACCGCCTCAACGTCGTCGTGCTGCTCCGTGATAATTTCTTCCGGGGCTTGCCCCTCAGGCGTTTTCTGTTCTTTACTACTCATGAATTTCTCCGCGTTTTTTTTCGCATTCATCTCGCTAACTTCGCTTATTATGGGGATCAGTTTCCTGGTTTCAAGGGAACGCAGCCAGATTGTCACTATTCATTTAACGCAAGGACATCCAGATCATGAAGAACCACTTCAAGTGTATAGGCATTGTGGGACACCCTCGTCACCCAACCGCGCTGACCACACATGAAATGCTCTGGCGCTGGCTGTCCGGCAAAGGTTATGAAGTGCTGGTTGAGCAGCAAATTGCTCATGAACTGCAGCTCAGCAATGTGAAGACCGGGACGCTGGCGGAAATCGGCCAGCAGGCAGACCTGGCCGTCGTGGTGGGCGGTGATGGCAATATGCTCGGCGCAGCGCGGACGCTGGCCCGCTACGACATTAACGTTATTGGGATTAACCGCGGTAACCTCGGTTTTCTGACCGACCTCGACCCGGATAACGCGCTACAGCAGCTCGCCGATGTACTCGAAGGCCACTATATCGCCGAAAAACGCTTCCTGCTGGAAGCGCAGGTATGTCAGCAGGATTGCCAGAAGCGCATCAGCACGGCGATTAACGAAGTCGTCCTGCACCCTGGCAAAGTGGCGCATATGATCGAGTTTGAAGTCTACATTGATGAGGTGTTTGCTTTCTCTCAGCGCTCCGATGGCCTGATTATCTCCACGCCAACCGGCTCCACGGCTTATTCCCTCTCCGCCGGCGGGCCGATCCTCACGCCTTCGCTGGATGCTATCACTCTGGTCCCCATGTTTCCGCATACGCTGTCGGCACGCCCGCTGGTGATCAACGGTGACAGCACGATTCGCCTGCGCTTTTCTCAACGCTGTAGCGACCTCGAGATTAGCTGCGATAGCCAGATAGCGCTGCCGATTCAGGATGGTGAAGATGTGCTGATCCGCCGCTGTGACTATCACCTCAATCTCATTCATCCAAAAGATTACAGCTATTTCAATACATTAAGCACCAAGCTTGGCTGGTCGAAAAAATTGTTCTGATTTTATAGCCAGCCCCTTTACTGGATAAAAAACCATATTATACTGTACGAAAACACAGTAATGGTTTTTCATACAGGAAGGCAGCTATGTTGGCACAACTCACTATCAGTAATTTTGCTATCGTTCGTGAGCTGGAAATCGATTTTCACAGTGGGATGACCGCCATTACCGGCGAGACCGGCGCCGGTAAATCGATCGCTATCGACGCGCTGGGGCTGTGCCTCGGTGGTCGGGCGGAAGCCGACATGGTGCGCAGAGGCGCCAGCCGGGCTGATTTGTGCGCCCGTTTCTCCCTGAAGGACACGCCTGCCGCGCAGCGCTGGCTGGAACAGAACCAGCTTGAAAGCGGGCGTGAGTGTTTACTTCGTCGCGTCATCAGCGCAGACGGCCGTTCTCGCGGGTTTATTAACGGTACGGCAGTCCCTTTATCCCAGCTTCGTGAGCTCGGTCAGCTGCTAATCCAGATCCACGGCCAACATGCCCACCAGTTACTGACTAAACCCGAACACCAGAAAACGCTGCTTGATGGCTATACCGGTGAGTATGCGCTTACTCAGCTTATGGCAGAGCGCTATCGTCAGTGGCATAAAAGCTGTCGCGATCTGGCGCAGCATCAGCAGCAAAGCCAGGAGCGCGCAGCGCGTGCGGACCTGCTGCAATATCAGTTAAAAGAGCTAAACGAGTTCAACCCGCTGTCGGGCGAATTTGAGCAAATTGATGAAGAGTACAAACGCCTTGCTAACAGCGGTCAGTTGCTGACCACCTGCCAGCATGCGCTGACGGTGCTGGCAGACGGCGAAGAATCCAACCTGCAAAGCCAACTCTACGCCGCGAAGCAGCTGGTCAGTGAGCTGGTTGGTATGGACAGTAAGCTCTCCGGAGTACTCGATATGCTCGAAGAAGCGTCTATTCAGCTTAGCGAAGCCACGGACGAACTGCGCCATTATCATGACCGCCTCGATCTCGATCCGAACCGCCTGTTTGAGCTGGAACAGCGTATCTCCCGGCAAATTGCCCTCGCGCGGAAGCATCAAATTACGCCCGAAGAGCTTCCTGACCTTTACCAGTCACTGCTGGAAGAACAGCGTATGCTGGATGATAGCGCGGGTTCTCTGGAATCACTCAGCCAGAGGGTTGTGGAGCATCATCAGCTGGCGCTGGATACAGCGAAACAGCTGCATGCCTTACGCCAAAATAGCGCCGATGAGCTGACTCAGCTCATTACGGAGAGTATGCACTCACTTTCGATGCCGCATGGGGTGTTCTCCATTGATGTCGCGTTTGATGAGCGCCATCTTACGGCTGAAGGCGCAGACCATATCGAATTCCGCGTCACCACTAACCCGGGTCAACCGCTGCAGCCGATTGCTAAAGTTGCCTCCGGCGGCGAGCTGTCTCGTATTGCGCTGGCGATTCAGGTCATCACCGCGCGTAAGATGGAAACTCCGGCGCTGATTTTCGATGAAGTGGACGTCGGCATCAGCGGCCCTACGGCGGCGGTCGTCGGTAAGCTGCTGCGTCAATTGGGTGAATCAACCCAGGTGATGTGCGTTACCCACTTACCGCAGGTTGCCGGTTGCGGACATCACCATTTCTTCGTCTGCAAGGAAACCGACGGTGAAATGACCGAGACGCATATGCACCCTCTGGATAAACGCGCTCGTTTGCAGGAACTGGCCCGACTGCTGGGCGGTAGTGAAGTCACTCGTAACACCCTGGCAAACGCGAAAGAGTTGCTCGCCGCGTAAACTTTTTGATTTTCACAGAGTCATAGTGAACAGCAAATTGCCGACAGACCTGCAGCCGAAGGTTCCCAACCGGGCAAAGGTCTATTATCATCGGCATATTACAGATGAGCCACGTACTGCTCGGGCCCAAAAAGGAATCAAATCACTATGCGCTGTAAAATGCTGACTGCTGCCGCAGCGGTTCTTCTTATGTTGACCGCAGGCTGTTCCACTCTGGAACGAGTGGTTTACCGTCCTGACATCAACCAAGGTAACTATCTGGCACCAACCGATGTAGCAAAAATCCGCGTCGGCATGACGCAACAACAGGTTGCCTATGCTCTTGGTACCCCGATGATGTCGGATCCGTTTGGCACCAATACCTGGTTCTACGTTTTCCGTCAGCAGCCTGGGCATGAGAAAGTTACCCAGCAGACGCTTACCCTGACCTTCAACAGCAGCGGTGTGCTGACCAACATTGATAACAAACCTGCCCTGACGGCGGAGTAAAGCTATCAATACGCAAAAAGCGCTCAATGAGCGCTTTTTTTATATCTGCATCTTCGTGCGAAACGGTTACTTTCCGGCGCTTTTCTCTGCCCGCTGGCGACGCAGCTCTTTTGGGTCAGCAATCAGCGGCCGATAGATTTCTACCCGATCGCCATCGTGGACCCGATCGTGAAGCTTAGCCGGGCGGCTATAAATCCCCACTTTGTTCTTCGTCAGATCGATATCATCACGCAGCGCCAGAAGGCCGCTGGCCACGATCGCCTGCTCGACCGTCGCGCCCTCCTCCAGCTTAACGCTTTGCAGATACTGCTTTTCCGGCAATGCGTAGGCCACTTCAACCACGATTTTAGCCGACACTGTAGACCTCTTTAGCGCGGGTCGTGAACGCCTGCACCATATTCATGGCCAGCTCTTTGAAAATGCGACCAAAGGCCATTTCAATCAGCTTATTAGTGAATTCAAAATCGAGATGGAACTCAATTTTGCACGCTTCCGGGCTTAAGGGAATAAACTTCCAGCCGCCAATCAGCTTTTTGAACGGACCATCGACCAGACTCATCAGAATACTTTGGTTACTGGTCAGCGTATTTCGCGTTGTGAAGGTCTTGCTGATACCCGCTTTGGAGACGTCAACCGCCGCGGTCATTTGCGTCGGACCGAGCTCCAGAACCCGGCTACCGGTGCAGCCCGGCAGAAAATCAGGGTAGGACTTCACATCATTTACCAGTTGGTACATCTGTTCCGCACTGAACGGCACCAGGGCGGTACGGCTAATCTGAGGCATAGCAGGTTCCACATATAAACACGGTGTAAATAATATCATTTATCTGCTGCTAAAAAAAACGCTGTACCGCAACTCGTGCTAAGATAGCCCATTACGCCTCGCGGGAAGATTGAGGTACGACTGTTTTAAGACGATGACTTCAGGATACTATG
Organism: Klebsiella sp. GW_Kp182; assembly: GCF_040062275.1. NCBI lineage: Bacteria > Pseudomonadati > Pseudomonadota > Gammaproteobacteria > Enterobacterales > Enterobacteriaceae > Klebsiella > Klebsiella sp. GW_Kp182. Next base: position 25,910 of record NZ_JBEAFQ010000077.1, read on the forward strand.
ACTAAGAAAAAAGCCCACAAACCTGGATCAGCCACCATTGCGCTGAATAAACGCGCTCGTCATGAATACTTTATCGAAGATGAATACGAGGCTGGTCTTGCCCTGCAGGGATGGGAAGTAAAATCTCTCCGCGCAGGTAAAGCCAACATTGGCGATAGCTATGTCATTTTAAAAGATGGCGAAGCCTATCTGTTTGGCGCCAACTTTACGCCAATGGCCGTTGCTTCCACTCATTACGTTTGCGACCCGACGCGTACCCGTAAGCTTCTGCTCAACCAGCGCGAACTGGATACCCTGTACGGGCGCATCAACCGCGAAGGTTACACCGTGGTTGCTCTTTCTCTGTACTGGAAGAATGCCTGGTGCAAAGTCAAAATCGGCGTAGCGAAAGGTAAGAAACAGCACGACAAGCGTACCGATATCAAAGACCGCGAGTGGGCGGTAGATAAAGCCCGAATTATGAAACACGCCGGTCGTTAATTCCCCTTCCTGTCAGGGTCAGTTTTGCTGGCCCTGATGCTATATCGTTGTTGATGCTGATTTTTCACCCAACCTGACGCCATAATCCTCAAAACGAGGACTGGTAAGCACATTCATAAATCTGTTATACTCACCGTACACATTGGGGCTGATTCTGGATTCGACGGGATTTGCGAAACCCAAGGTGCATGCCGAGGGGCGGTTGGCCTCGTAAAAAGCCGCAAAAAAATAGTCGCAAACGACGAAAACTACGCTTTAGCAGCTTAATAACCTGCTCTGAGCCCTCTCTCCCTAGCTTCCGCTCTTAAGACGGGGATCAAAGAGAGGTCAAACCCAAAAGAGATCGCGTGGAAGCCCTGCCTGGGGTTGAAGCGTTAAAACTAATCAGGCTAGTCTGGTAGTGGCGTGTCCGTCCGCAGGTGCCAGGCGAATGTAAAGACAGACTAAGCATGTAGTACCGAGGATGTAGGAATTTCGGACGCGGGTTCAACTCCCGCCAGCTCCACCAAAATTCTCCATCGGTGATTACCAGAGTCATCCGATGAAGTCCTAAGAGCCCGCACGGCGCAAGCCCTGCGGGCTTTTTTGTGCCCTCAATTTGTCCCGCGAAGTCTGAAGCCAACTAATTAAATCCGAACCTTTTAGGCACCTTGTTAGGCACCTCATAAAGCTTTATTGTTTTTGAGGTGCCTAAAACTATGGAAACCCGGCAATGGCAAGACAAACCAAACCTCTCTCCGTTAAGGAAATCGAATCTGCCAAACCCAAGGACGCGGACTATGTGCTCTATGATGGCGATGGCCTTGAGCTACTGATCAAATCCAGCGGAAGTAAAATCTGGCAATTTCGCTACATTCGCCCTGTCACCAAGAAGCGTGCGAAGAAGAGCATAGGCCCCTACCCGGCAGTTACGCTTGCAGATGCTCGAAGCTATCGAGCAGAATCCCGCTCTCTCCTGGCAAAACAAATCGATCCTCAGGAGCATCAGCAAGAACAACTTCGCAGTTCGCTGGAAGCCAAAACCAATACTTTCCAGCTCGTAGCTGAACGATGGTGGAATGTGAAGAAAGCCAGCGTAACCGAGGACTATGCCGACGATATCTGGCGCTCTCTTGAAAGAGATGTCTTTCCTGCAATTGGCGACGTTAGCGTTACAGATATTAAAGCTCACACGCTGGTTCAGGCCGTCCAACCGGTTCAGGCCAGAGGAGCACTGGAAACCGTTCGTCGCCTGTGCCAACGCATTAATGAGGTCATGATCTATGCACAAAACACAGGGCTGATTGATGCTGTTCCCAGCGTTAATATCGGTAAAGCCTTCGAGAAGCCTCAGAAAAAGAACATGCCCAGTATTCGACCGGATCAGCTACCTCAACTGATGCAGACAATGCGAACAGCCAGCATTAGCCTTTCCACACGCAGCCTGTTCATGTGGCAACTTCTTACTATTACCCGCCCTGCCGAAGCGGCTGAAGCTCGCTGGGAAGAAGTAGACATAGAAGCGCGGGAGTGGAAGATTCCTGCAGCACGCATGAAAATGAACCGCGACCATACTGTTCCATTGTCAGATGAAGCAATTGCAATACTGGAGATGATGAAGCCGTTGAGTGGAAATCGAGAATTTATCTTTCCTAGCCGCATCAAGCCAAACCAGCCGATGAACAGCCAGACAGTTAACGCATCGCTGAAACGCGCAGGTTTTGGTGGGGTGCTCGTTTCACACGGTCTTAGATCTATTGCCAGTACAGCCCTCAACGAGCAAGGCTTTCCGCCTGATGTTATTGAAGCTGCACTGGCCCACGTAGATAAGAATGAGGTTCGTCGCGCTTATAATCGCAGCGATTATCTGGAACAGCGGCGACCTATGATGCAATGGTGGGCTGACTTCGTGATGGCTGCAGATCGCGGAACTATCATTGAGGTGGGGATAAAAGGAATGCGGCTCGTTGGGTAGAAAACATACGATGATGTTAAGTTATAGTTTAGTTAAAATGCCGCCTTCTGTGAAGGCGGCATTGATTCCATCTTTAAAAGCGAGTTGCTTATAGGTGGATACTTACCGGTTTCGGCTGTTTAAATGTACTCCTTCACCACAATGCCAATGTCCATATGGGTAAAATCAATCCACGCGGTTATTTTTCATGTTCTTTTTTAAAGAACTCTCCAATACGTCTCGTAAATCATCATATCTCTTACACCATGTTAATATGGCATTATCAAGATTATCGGTTTTCAAATTTATTTTGTGTTTTTTAACAAAAACCTCAAGTTGATCTACAACGGCACCGATTGCTGCAGTTTTAGTTTTCCATCCTTCTGCCGGGCAGTTTATTTTAAGCAACCGCTTCAACTCATCCCGTGCGGGTGCTAAAGCCAAGCCAGTAGCCTCTCCTCCCTTCTTTCCATGATCTTGCTTTTTCTTTAACGCCAATTCAGCAGTCTCTACACGGTCAGCGTATAGCCCAGCCCCCTGCCAAACTCCACCACAACCAGCTGCTCTTGCCATAAATAGCAATCCTTCACGCCGGTGCCCAGAGGAATAACAATACTGCCCCCAGTGGTAAAAGAAGAATGCAATGGCAAGATACGTTCCAAACTTTCCATTCCATTGTGCAGAAAAATTAGCATCGTAAAGCATGCATTCAAAATCATCATCCAGGATGTGGCAGCCTTCCTCCTTGAATTTATTAATTTTTTCTTTTGCTTTACTCTCGCACCGGTCACGGAGTTCATTGTAACTACTGACATCATCACTACCGCTGTAGCACGATATAAAACGCTCAGCTTCGCTCTTTACTGAATCAAAAATGCCATCCAGAACACTATCGTCTGTCATCCCAACCTCTCTTAAAACGTCACATTCCACAGTTTTTTTTTACTTTTGGTACATATCTGGATCCCATTTTGCCCTCTCGGTAAAGTTAGCCCCATCCATACAGGGCCAACAAGGAACAAATCGGTATGAACACTCAACACATTAAAATCCTGCGTATGTCTAGTGTTGTCAACAAGATAGGCGTAGCCCGTTCTACCATCTACGACTGGATTAACCCCAAGTCACCACGATATGACGCCACATTCCCTAAACAACGTCGCCTAGGCATGCAATCTGTCGGCTGGCTTGAGTCTGAACTGGATGAGTGGTTGCTGAAACGTCATCTGGCATCATCAACTACTATTGCCGAACAACCATAAATGCAGCATTATCTGCTGCCCACTTAGCAATGCCACGTGATAAAAAGAGCACTAACAATTAATTTATTATTAAACCACTAGTATATTTCAGATTCATTTGAGACATAAACATCTTAATTACTAACGATATATTAAAAAATACCATCAATTATGATCATGATTAATGAGTGGCTATTTATTTATCATGCAACATGATTAACTGTGATAAGAGTCTTATTATGGCTATTTGTAAAAGAAATAACTGTACGCTCTCAATTGGTGAATTACCTGATGAGCGTAAATTCCGCTTATGTTCTGTACATTATCAGGGTAAGCTTTCTAATGCAGCTAAAAGAGCGCAAAGGTGGAATCTGACGTGTCAGTACCCGCCCTGTGGTATTAGCCTGTCTGGTACTCGCAATCAACGGTATTGTTGTATTGGGCATCGTAATAAAGATAGAAGGCTCATAGATGACGATGCCATTGTCAGTCTGGTAAAACATTCTTACTGGATCAACGTGGAGTCCAAGCTAAAGAATAATCCCCTCGGGCTGGGAAGTATCACCAGCCCTGATGACATTGCTGATCTCATCCGGTTGTACCAGCGCAAAGCAGACTACCAGAAAGCTTACAATACTCTAAATGGGCAAAGGGTTATTGATTCACAGGGGCAGGTTATTAAACGCCTGATACCCTGGCTGGAGCTGGAGTTATGTCACATATATCCGAATTCCAAAGGGGGGGCCAATACAGCGGATAACATCATTATTGCCCCTGCGTTGATTAACAGAATGATGAAGGACACTATTCCCGTGAGCAAAACCCGAGGAACGTTCAGCGGCATAAAAGCGGCAGGTTCTCCCCTGCCTGTAAAATCGACGTTATTAAAGGCGCTCACGATGCAATATGGTCAGGATGAAATACAGGAAGCGCTAGCCTCTGTAAAACATGTGACCTTTGCAGATCTGAGTGTACCACGCAGGCTGTTTGGTACGGACATTTATGCTTATCCACCATTACTGAAACTTTTAAACGATCAGGCAATGCGCTTGGGTCTCTGGCGTTTGAGGGAGTCCATTAATTCTATTGAAAGCAGTCACTGGCTGTCTGCAGGTCCTGCAAATGAGTTATTTGCTGCTGCTGCTTTTCATGCCATGTTAAATGGGGATAAGGATGACTTAATTGAGGTATTTTCAAGTCTGCACGAAGACATAATTGAACGAGCTAGGAATAAAGAAAAATTAAACCATGATTATTATCAAAACATTCTGGAACGGTATGTATCCCGTTATTTCCAAATAGACTTACACAATCAGGAGTCATGTATTTTATTTTACAATTCATTTTTCACAGTGCCGCCTTTGGACAAACATGGGGTTTTAATCATACCACATCACTTCTAATGGTAAGTTGCGTACTAGCATCTGGCACCTTACCTGGGACAGCTAAAGTCAGCTAAATCCGGCTTTCTTTCAACTGAAAAATGGACAAAACCGGCCTATTGTTAACACAAAGAGGTCAGATTTAACATATTAGAAAGGTGGCATCATCATACACTTTGCCACCTTTCCTATTACGTTCCAAACGGATACCTTCCTGAAGCCTTACTCAGCAAGACCTCTCTTTTATACTTCAATCACTTCTCCATAAATAAACTATAGTACTAAAATTAAAATTGTCGTTAGCCATCAAAGTGGAAGGCATCGATTACCTAATACTACGAAACAACACGCAGCAAAAGAAACAAATGTAAGCTCATTAATATTTGGGAAATATATAATCACCCTAAAGCAGCAAAAAAAAACAAACTCACTAGCCATTATCGTTATATTGATAACACTCAGGCACGATAAAAATCGTTATAGCTGTTTGGTTCCTCCCATATTTTTCCAGCCACACCCTGTCCGTATATCTTTCCATAGAGCATATATTAACCATTTCTGACGACACGTCCGTGCAATAGCCCCTTTTACAGTGTGACCTCACATCACACTGACTGAGGATAGATAATGGCTGTCTACCGTAATGACCCTGATTTGAATCTGCTGGGCCAATGCAGCAATGAAGAACTGCAATTGCTGATTTCCATCCTGACCACTGACCCACGAGACGGCGACACTCGTTGGACAGAGAGTCTTACCGGAACCCCGGAGTTTCGTCTGCTGGCACCAGACCATCGCCGCTACTGGCAACTGATAGCCGCTGAGCTTCAGCGTTACGGCGCGAATACCCTGGCGAGTCTGGTCCGGCTGGGGCAAGGCGTGACCTATCGGGAAATTCTCGTTGATGTCTGTGACAAGCTTGATGTGAATTACAACCAGAAAAGTACTACCGAAACCATTGAGCTTGCTCTGTTGATGAAGGTTCTGGAAAAAAGCTTGGATCAGATGTCACCAGAAGAGCTGGCTGCTTTCTCCCACAATATGCATCTGGATCTGACAAACCCCACGCCACAACTCATTCTTATCGCCGTTCAGGCCGCCATCCGGACTTCCTCGCTGGCTGCGCTCGAGCTGGCAACGATGTTGTCTGCTAGTGTCATCACCTCCCTGGGCGGCATTGCCACTTGGGGAACTGTTGTGGTCGCTTCACGTGCTCTTTCCGTTCTGGCTGGTCCTCTTGCCATCGCCCTGAGTTCAGCGTGGATGATTTCCGACATCACCGGTCCGGCTTATCGGGTCACGATACCCGCATGCATCATCGTGTCCTGGCTGAGACAGCAGCACCTTTCCCGTTAACATCTTTTTACTTAACCACCAGCCCGACAGGGCTGCTATTTGCGCAGGAAGCATCCCTCATGTCTGAACAGAAACAACGCTATGACCGCCTGGCAAGCCGTCTCGCCATACTGGTCAGCCGCCTCTTTATGGGAGAAACGCTCAGTGTCAGGCAACTTGCTCAGGAGTTTGGCGTCTCTGAGCGTACCGTGCAGCGCGACCTGCGTGAACGCCTGCGCTATATCGACACGCAATATTCCGGGGGTAATTTTCGCCTGCGGGATGCACGGGGCCCCTTTCGCACTAACTGCGACATTATCCGCTTTGCCCAGATAACCCAGGTGGCACATTACTTTCCGGCACTTGACCCTAAATTGTTGTCGGTCTTGCTCGACAGCGGCCAAGACTCCCCCTGCATTATCTGGAATACGCCACCCCGTCAGGCTCCGGCGTTGTTTGGCGGTTTTCAGGTCATTATCCAAGCCATCATCAGCAGTCGCCGCATTCATTTTCTGCACCACGGACACCATCAGTCCGCCGTTGCCCCTTACCGGCTTATCTGTCTGGAAGGCGAGTGGTACCTGACGGCAATAACTGGCGAGCGGATTCAGGTATTTACCCTTTCAGCCATCACCGATGTGGTTATGACCATCGGGGGCTTCACCAGAAACAATCATATCCGGCGAATTTTTGAAGACCCGCGATTTATTCAGGCCCTGCCGCATTTTCAGTACATCAGCAGGCTCATCCGGGAATGAACCCGCATGTTCATTCGTCAGCACCGCAGTTTTACTAACAGAAGGAGTTCGTCTTGAAAAATGTATCACTCAGCATCCTGGTATTGGCTGGCAGTCTGCTGCCGGTTATGGCGCTGGCATCTGGCAGTCAGGGGACCTGGACCCGGGGTTGGGGACAGGGTGTATCAGAGTTTGTTATCAAAGGAAAAGGTCAGTCACAACTGTCTCTGAGTTGCGAGGATTATGGCTCGCAACCGGCCACGGTCATATTTACTGACGCCAGCGGGCATCAGGTCAGTATGGATGAAGATAAAAGCCTTCAGGTCAGTATCGACGGTGGAACCCCCATCGATATCAGCGAATCTGGCAGTCGCGTGGGCGGTAATAACCTGGCACTGGCCTGGGCTCAGTTACGTAATGGTAAACAGGTCTCAGTAACCGGAGACGGTGTTAAGACTGCCACATTCACGCTGGCCGGGGCGGCTAAGGTACTACCGGCATTCGGAACCCACGGCTGCGTGGGTAAAGATGCACTGTAGCCTGCATCTGAATTTAACGCCTGTTGATTACGTTATTTTTAAAAGGAACAGATTATGAAATTTAAATACATGCTGGTACCCGCACTGCTTGCACTCTCAGCTCATACGCTGGCAGAGCCAGCGCCGACCATCAAAGTGGAGACCAGTAACCAGGTCCACCCTGCCGGAACACGCTATGTTACGGTCGTGGTCACCTCGCTGGATGATAGTATCAAAGTTGAAAAGATAGATGTGAACCGGGGTAACTGTCGTATTGATAACCAGAAGTACCTATATTCCAGCAATAAGGAAACTATTCTGCCCGCCTCCTTGCGCTACGGGGAGTCCGTCAAAGTAAATTTTTATAATAACTGCGTTGCTTCAGAAGTCGTCGTCACCACTGACAAGGGGGGATGGCGTTACACCTACCACTGAGCCACTTTCCTGTATCAGCTTCCTCAAATAAATCTTCACTCCACCAGAGGGCTGCCGCCAGGCAGTCCGGAGCAAACCCTATGACCTTTCTGAAAATGCTGGTGATGGCCCTGGCCCAGGCACTGACCTGGTGCGGCGGCCATCAGGCCCGGCAGTTTATTGAAATTCGCCTGCGTCAGGCAGGATACGATGACAGCAGTATTGATACAGCCCGGGAAGCGGTCACGTTGCTGGTCACTGCACTTATCACCGCCCTGATGGCGCAGATACTGAAGATTCTGGATACGCTGTAGTCCCGCCCGACCGATCCGTTCATTGAGAACAACACATCCAGCCCCTGCCTCCTCACGGAGCAGGGACTTTTGCTTTTATGCCTTCAGATTAATCAGATGAGGAATCAACTATGCGATTAGCCAGCCGTTTTGGCCGGGTGAACCAGATTCGCCGCGACCGTCCCTTAACCCGCGAAGAACTGATGCAGCATGTCCCCAGCGTCTTCGGGGAAGACAAGCACGACTCCAGAAGCGAAAAGTACACCTACATACCCACAATCACCCTGCTGGAGAACCTTAAACGCGAAGGGTTCCAGCCATTCTTTGCCTGTCAGTCACGAGTGCGCGACCAGAGCCGACGGGAACATACAAAGCATATGCTGCGCCTGCGTCGTGCCGGTCAGATAAACGGCCAGCAGGTGCCGGAAATCATCATTCTGAATTCTCACGATGGCGCATCGAGTTTTCAGTTGCTGCCGGGAATATTCCGGAGTGTCTGCACCAATTCTCTCGTCTGCGGACAGTCGTTTGGCGAGATCCGCGTGCCACACAGGGGCGATGTTGTCGGGAAGGTGATTGAGGGGGCCTATGAGGTTCTCAGCGTCTTTGACCGGGTGGAAGAAAAACGTGACGCCATGCAGGCCCTGCAACTCCCGTCACCCGCACAACATGCACTGGCTACAGCGGCGCTGACATACCGTTTTGGGGAAGAGTTCCAGCCAGTGACTGAATCGCAAATCCTTGCACCCCGCCGCTGGCAGGACGAGAGCGATGACCTGTGGACCACTTACCAGCGCATTCAGGAAAACCTGCTGAAAGGCGGGCTAAGTGGCCGTACCGCGCAGGGTAAACGTACCCACACCCGCGCAGTAAACGGGATTGATGGCGACGTTAAATTAAACCGCGCGCTCTGGGTGATGGCGGAGAACATGCTGAATCTGTTGGGCAGGTAATCACACGTGCCCCGCCACCGAAATCAATCCCCGGCCCGGGACCTCCATTCGACATCTCCATGCATAAGGAAAATTAACATGACCGACATTATTAATATTAACGATGACAATCAGCGACCTCTGCAGGCTGGCGATGATGGTTCTGAACCGGCACTGACAGCCACGCCCGTACCGGACGAACAACGAGTGGAATTCTGGCCGCAGCACTTTGGCAATATCCCGCAGTGGATAACCCTTGAACCGCAGGTCTTTGCGTGGATGGACCGGTTCTGCGCTGACTACAGCGGCGGTATCTGGAATTTTTATACTCTCAGCAACGGCGGGGCTTTCATGGCTCCGGAAACGGACAGCGATGCCTTCTGGTCGCTGTTCAACACCAGGAATGACAACGCCGCAGATATGAGCGCCGAAGCCGCCGGGATTGCAGTTTGTCTTATCGCTTACAGTCATCACGCGTGCCGCACAGAATGCGACGCCATGACGGAACATTACTGGCGTCTGCGTGACTATGCACTGCATCACCCGGAATGTAATGCCATCATGCGCATTATCGACTGAGCGTCCCGCCATGCCGTATGAACTGTCTCACCTGAATGCCCTGTGGGATGCGCTGGGGAAAACAACGGTCAGGGATGAGGACGGTAACCTTGTGACCGACGAACCCTTCCTGCATTTCCCGAAGGGTACCCCTCTCTTCCATATCTGGTCATGGTTTGAATCCCTGAACGACGAGTTCGTCGTTGCCGTGAAGCTGTACAACACATCCGTCCCGGATACGTCAACAGACAGGAAAAGCAAATGAATACCACCACGTGTCCCCCTGACCGCGGAGGAATATCTCCCGCCGCACAGCGCACCATCAGACGCGCACTGACCCTGCTGGAACGCCAGTTACGCGAACCCGGCGAGGCATTCACCTCCAGCCAGGTGGTCCGCGACTGGCTCCGTCTGCAGCTCACCACGCTGGAGCGTGAAGTCTTCATGGCGCTCTTCCTCGATAACCAGCATCGTCTTATTGCTCATGAAACGCTCTTTACCGGCACCATCAACCATACACAGGTACATCCCCGTGAAGTGATAAAGGCAGCACTGAAATACAACGCGGCTGCCATCGTGCTTTCACACAATCACCCGTCAGGTTATGCGGAACCCGGCCATGCTGACCGACTTATCACTGACCATCTGAAACAGGCACTTAGACTCGTGGATATCTGCCTGCTGGACCACCTTGTCGTGGGAGACATGGACATCGTCTCGTTTGCCGAGCGTGGCTGGCTTTAGGGAGAGAATAACGATGAAAATCATCAGTAAACGTCAGGCAATGGCGATATACCGCCAGCATTCTGAGTCCCGGCTGTTTCGCTTCTGTACCGGGAAATATAAATGGTCCGGCAGTATCTGCCATTACCACGGCAGGGAAGTGCAGGATATCCGGGGTGTGCTGGCCGTGTTTGCTGAACGCCGACAGGACCGCAACGGTCCGTATGTGATCCTGCGCAGCGTCACCCTGAATTAACTCACCGTTAAGGAGTACTTACATGCAGAAAGCAACCCGTGTAATCAACCATAATATCGCGGAACCCTGGTGGGGCCTCAGACGCAACATCACGCCGTGTTTGGGTGCCCGGCTGGTACAGGAGGGTAACCACCTGCATTACCTTGCTGACCGCGCCAGCATTACCGGGACATTTAATGACGCAGATTTACGCCATCTGGACCAGGCATTTCCGGTACTGATGAAGCAGATGGAACTCATGCTGGCCAGCAGCGAACTCACGCCCCACATTCAGCGCTGCATCACGCTCCACGCAAAAGGGCTGATATGTGAGGCTGATACGCTCGGCTCCTGTGGCTATCTGTACATCGTAATTTATCCGAAATCTGCACTAACCGCATAAATCCCAAACGCTTTTCCTTAGTCAAACCAGCCAACAAAGAGCGCAAACCATGCAAATACAACCCCTGTCCCCTCAACGGGCGGCATCGTCACGTCTGTCATCAGTCGAAATCTGGCAAAAAATACTGGAGTATCTGCTGAAGCAACACTACGGCCTTACCCTCAACGACACACCGTTTGGCAACGACAGTGTGATCCAGAAACACATTGATGCGGGAATCTCACTGTGTGACGCTGTAAATTTTATCGTGGAAAAGTACGACCTGGTGCGTACTGACCGTCACGGCTTCAGCGTGACAGAGCAGTCTCCGTTTATCGGCAGCCTTGATATGCTCCGAGCCCGGAAGGCTACCGGGCTGATGACCCGCAAGGGATATAAAACCGTTACTGACATCACAGGTGGCAGATTCAGCGGAGGGAAATAATGACGTTAGCCCTGATCGTTGACGCCAACACCGTCAGCGATCAGCCCCTCAGGTACTAGTACAAAGACTGGCGCTTTTATCAGTTCTCCATTAGTTGAAACAGATGTTCGCTAAGATGGCGGTATCCCTCGCAGAGCGAACGGATTCATTACCCGTTGACGCAGTTTGCCATGATCTTGCCAGAAGCGTTGAGATATCCATGGATTAACGCCGTACCTGCGAAACGGCTGCCGGAGTATTGAGGCACCAGGCAGATAAATATTGCGGAGCAGCTTCAGGAGGAAAAAGACATCGCTCAGGTTGCTCACGCAGGGTTCCAGATGGCGAAAGGCTATCCGCGCAAGAAAATGCGCCCGGACCGCCTGCCGGTCATTCCCCCTGCACCTCACAGGCCAGACGTTTACGCTCAGTGTTAATACTGCTCAATGTCAAAGGAGACGCCCTGACGAGGGTTACCGTTCATGGTGATAATGGTCAGCAATGCACGATCGCCTGAGAGGGCCGAGAATTTTTGTCTCAAATGGCGCCTCAGCGGGTCGCTTGCCGTCGTCAGCACTAACCCAAGGCCCTTCTCCTGCATCGTCAGCATCCTGAAAATATCCGTCATGGCCACCCGGTTCATATCATCCAGGTGAGCGACAGGCTCATCAAGAAAGAAGGTGCCGCCAAGGGTCCTTGCTCTGGCAAGATACAGGGACAGTGCAAGATCCTGCCGCTGCCCCTGACTGAAATAATCCTGCGTAATAAGTTCATCATCCGCTTTGTCACCTGTCAGAGCCCGCCATCTCAGCTTGCCATCCTTTGCCACCTTCAGTCCGTCGTAAACTTCATTGGCATGCATTCGTGAAAACATCTCCGAAGCAGGTTCGATGAGATTCTTAAGGCTGAGGCTGGTCAGACGTTCGATTTCGGATGCTAGCTCATCACGGGCCTGCTCACCTTCCCGTTTTCTGCGTGTGTGTTCGCCTAGCCTGCGCTCAAGCGTCTCAATGCTGGTGCGAAGCGTTCCCGCGCGAGTAATAGTCCTGTGCCGATCCACGGCCGTCTGAGCCAGTGCATATAGCATCTCCAAGTGATTCAGGCGGTTCTGCATGCCTGCATGCACCTCTTCACACTGGAGCAGATTCGCTTTTGTCAGGTCTGCATCACTGATTTTTCTCCACTGAGTCTGGATGAACTGAAGCTTAGCAAGAACGGCAACAAGCTGCTCTTCTGTGGCCGTTATTTGTTGCAGGCTTTTAGAGACGTCTTCCCCAGTCTGCTTCAGCCTCATTTCGGATACCTGCTGCGCCAGCCGCGCCGTCCGGAGGGCGATGTTAGTATCATCCTTCATCTTCGCCAGCGAAGACTGCATAGACTGGCACCGGTCGTAGACGGATAATTCGACCACTGCGTCTGTATCCGTCTTTAGAAATGCTTCCGCGGCAAGTAGCCTCTCCCTGAATGCCGCATAACGTGCTGACAGGTCCAAGTGAGCGATAAACTGAGATAACTGTTCGGGTGACGATGAGGTTATTCCGCTCTCCTCAAAAAAGACAACATTGCAATGCGCCCTGAATGCCTCACTGAGCTTGCTCTCCGCTGCGGCAAGGGATGCTGAAAAGGCGTCTGCATCACGCAATAAGCCTTCCTTTTCCCTGAGCGTCTCTTCCATGCCCGCATAATCACTGCGCATTTTCTCAAGCTGCACATTCAGCGCCTGTGCTTCAGGGGAAAGCCTGTCGCGGGCAGTACTTAACGCAGTTAATAAACGTTCATTTTTAACCCAGTCATGCGTGCAGAGCGGGCAACAGCTCCCCTGTACCTGACTGACAAGCTGCAATCCCAGTGCGTGCAGTTCAGCAGTCTGATCATCCAACGCCCTGACCGAGGATGTCATCCGCTTAAGTTCATCCGCTGCCTGTTGTGCTTTAACACGTAAAGCAACCACCTCATCCCTCGACACGCGCCTGATACGAGACTGCCATTCCTCACGAGCCTGTCCTGAAACATACACGCTGCGCGCCACCTCCAGGTAGCGACTCAGTTCTTCGTGATAGCTCTGTAACGCGCCTGACGGGATACCCTTTTCAAAATAGTTTTCAAGCAGCTGCATATCTGTGAAACGGAGATTTGCGCTGACGCCCGCCTGCTGCATTATCTGAGCATAATCCTGCGCCGGAGAGCCTTGCGCAGCTATCCATTTTAGTCGCGTTTCCAGTTCCCGAACCTGACCGTCGTCACGCAGCTTTTGCTCCCCGGCACGCTGATGCTTCTGGTTGGCATCCTGCCATGCGGTGCGATGCTCAAGGATTAGGGTGCGTAACTGCTGCTCCTCTCCTGATGCATGCTCAAAGGCTTCCCACCGGGCTGACACATCAAGACAGATGGCTCCATAATTTTCCGCCTCACGTCTGTATTTCGCTATATCCGTTTGCGCACGTTGAAGGAAAGTTTCATGATTTGACCTGTCCTGCCCGGAATCCAGGCTGACTGCAAGCTGCGAAATCAGCTCAGCCGCATCTGACGCAGGTTCATTTGCTTTTTCAGCCTCATTGACGGCGCGGAGCTCTTCCCGGAGACGGTCCAGCCGCTGTGTCAGTTGGCTGACACCGGGCAGATACTGGAGATAACTGCTGATGGACTGCTGTAGCGGTATGAGATGTCCGTAACCCAGTATGTTGGCAAAGACCTGTGAACGCTGATCGGCTTGCGATTCATCCACCAGCAGGGATAAAGCATTTGAATAAAGCCACCGGCTATTGCGAAGCCAGGTCTGCTTTGTCAGGACCGACTGGGGACGGTTTTTGCCCGCACCAATTTCCTCCGGAGAGAGCAGCTTAAGAAGAGACAGATCGTTGCATTGAGTGATGACCTGTCCGTCGGACTTCTCCAGTCCCTTCAGCGAGCGCTTTAGCCGGTACTGCTGACCACTGATAATGCAGTCTGCGGCAACAAAGGTTTCTCCATCCCCCCACTTACAGGTCAGCGAACTTTCTGAAACGTCCGGTAATGTGCCCGTCAGTAACCACTCCACCGCCTGACAAAGCGTGCTTTTTCCCGTACCATTTGCGGCATAAATAACGGTCAGCCCCGTGTGAAGCGGAATAGTCACCTCTCCGGGTATGCCCCGAAACCGGCTAATCGTCACGTTTAATATCTGAAGATTATACATCGCCACTCTCCCACTGACGTCCATGGTTCAGGGCGATAGCTCGCGGAGAATTTCCTGACTCAAACTCAGCCAGAAGAGCCTGCGTGCTGCTGGTAACTCTCAGATCTTCGGTAGATAACCTCCGCTGCTCCAGTGGGGCAAGACCCAGCATGGTGACACGACCGGTGCGTTTCCACTCCCCGTTTTCCATCCACACGAAATGCTTTCTGACCAGACGGGTATTCTGCTCAATATCTGTAATCATGCCGTCAGGGACACAGTGAACTGACGGCATCGCATATATCACGCTTGCATCAATGACCCTACCCGTGCCTTCACGAGTCCGGGCCATAGCGTCCGCAATCCTTTCGCTGACGATCAATTCTCTTTGCATCTGGTCAGGTTTCGCGTTCAAAGGCCACAGCAGCATACATGCATATTCGGATTCCCAGTAAAGACTGCCTTCAGACAAACCATCAAGGTATTCTGCTGGCAGTGTTTTCCTGAAGAATCCGGCAAAGGCTGCTTTTGTTTCAAATTCAGCAATTAGACTATCCATTTTTTACCGTCCATAAATTGCTCAGATAGCGCTCAAGCTCAGCCGGATCGTCATTTCGCGTCCGGCTGAGTAGAGGATTAAGAGGGAAAAGCCAAGCTCTACGCGTAGAACGTGGCACAGCGAAGGAGTCCGCCTCCGCCGAGGGTTCAGCAATATTGGCACGGGTCAGGTCCTGTCGAATTGAACGACCGTATGAAGGCAGGTCATCTTCCACATCAGCAAACACGCTCAGATCGCAATGCTGCCCCCCATCCTGTATCCATCGGGTCAGTATGGCATCAACCTGCGTGTCACTCATTTCATCAGGCAACCATCCCATCACGGACTCAGGTGTTGTCCCCTCACTGTTCCATAAAAGATGACCAGTCACGGCATGATTACCATTCCAGCTGACGCTGGGGTGCATGGAAAGATAGCTGAGCGCTCTGATCACTTTACGCATGCCCCGGCGCTGCTGAAGAAATGTGTTCACCTGCGGATAGACATAGGACTTAGGCCCGCTCAGTGCATAATGAACAAAATAGCCGGCATAAGGAGGGTTACAGGTCACCAGCGCGTGGCGAAATGCATTCACCCCCTCCTGCACAAGGCATTGAGGGGGATCGGTGAACGGATCCAGCAGCACTCGCTGAAGCTCAAGTTGTATACCATCCTCTACCTCGTAAAAACACCCTTTGTGCCATTGCCATAGGTAACAGGATGTCGCGATAAATTCATCGCCCGCCGAATTAAGCCGAAGGCAGAACATTGCACAGGTCACGCCCTTATCCCGAATTAACAGGGCTGGTATCGGCCCGTTATCGGCGTGCAAAAGATCACTACATGCACTGGCAGGATAAATGCCGGAGGCATTACGTATGCCATCCGTAATCTCTACCTGTGACTGATGGCAGAGAATGACCCCCAGAAAACGCTTCTGACGCAGGTTCTCAAAACGACGGATTTGTGCATTAAAACGCTCCTGCGTCAGCGCACAGGATGATGAGACCAGAAGAACGTTGGGCCGCTGGCGACCGTCATCAGCAATGCTCAGAGATAGACGGTCATCAAGTACCGTGCCGGAAGAACCGGCCGGAATGTAATAATCGGTGTTCAGCACGGGCCAGAGATTGACATCATTAAAAGCTAGGCGGAGCGCGCGCCCTGCATATCTCAGCGTGTCATCGCAGTCGCAGGTTTCAAGTAAAATATAGCGGTGAATATCGCCCGCTCCGGACCTTACCCAGCACCAGCCCGCCTGATACTGAGCCCTTTCCGGGAAAAGACCCACGCTGTCAGCACAAAGCCAGCCGTCGTTTTTCCAGGTGTTTAGCACAGTACCGGGCACGATGCCACAGCCTGCCTGTAAGATAACGGTGCCCTGACAGTCACTGATAAGCGCATCAATGGAGTACTGGTCAGCAGGGTCAAAAGCATTCGCGGGGCAGACCAGCATGATCGGATAGTTTCCGGCCACCTCGGGCATTTTCTCTTTTAGGAAATCCCCCAACATACGCACAGGAAGTCTTTCGCCCGCCGGAAAAATAAATGCGTTTAACCGCCCTGCAGATAACAGGTTTTCATTTCCATAATGGGTATAAACGTTTTCCGCATGCATTGCGCGTACATCCGACGCGGTAGCGCCCTCCGGATACACTTCCCGGAAAAAATCCAGAACGCTCTTTTGAGAAAAATACACTTCACGGCGAAAATAAATGCCCATGAGGTTGTCGGACGCACGCACAAGTGGCGAGAGCGATTCACGGGTGTAAAGCTCAATATTCAGTCGCTCAAACTGCGGATGCACCATGTCATATAATGCCTGTCCAGTTTTTTCCTTAAGTAGCGGGGATTTTCTGAGCAACGCATATTTGTTCCGGACGGCAACCAGTGCTTTGAGGTAATCCGTTTTTCGGCCGATAAAATCGGCCAGCGCAGTAGGGTTTTGCTGGAAATACTGCTGTGTTTCGCCATTAACGTTATCAGAAACTACGAGAATATAGCGAAATGGCAGACCGTCAGGAGGAAGCAAATCTCTTATCAACAGACTGCGAAGGCAGATTTTTATCCACTCATCGCGAACTTCTGGCATGGTAAACGCTTTCGAACTGTAACGTTTACATTGCACGATGCCCACAATCACTCGGTCTTTCATCAGTTGAACGTCGATGCCGTTATCGGATCCATCATTTATCCGAAAGGCCGTGTCATACCAGTCCCAGGTCGCCTCAACCTTTTTCTCATCAAATAAATCCCGGACGATTAATTCGAATGCTCTGGGGTCAAGCGTGCCAAAAGGCAACTGTCCGCAGTCATGAGCATAAATATCCCGAGCGTTGTCGTGAGCCAGCGCTCTCTCCCGAACATCGTCTTCAGCGCTGTAAATGCGAATACAGGCGTCCATTCACCATCCCTCAGACAAGGTAGTCAATATTTTTTGTATCATTTTAAGACACTTTACTCCCAATTGAGTCGGGCGCAAAACCTGAGATGCTAAGAATTTCATCGCCATCAGTAACAGGTATTTACCGCACGCCATGTTTTGATGCCTGGCAGGGCTATCCCGAATGGATGAGATCCGGATTCAAAAAAACACTTGCTGCGGCCTGCTGAATCAGAGGGGAATGTACTTAAGCGTTAGTTTCAGGAATTTCAGGCGCGTGGCTGGCAGATCCTTGCGGGATTCGCAGTTGCCCAATGTTAAATCAATACGTTGGAGCGCATTCAGGTTCAAACCTGTGAGGGCCCGGGCGACGCGCCTGATCTTCCAGCCTCTCCCTCCAGGCAAATAAGGCTGGCGAGAACGGCTCACGAATCCAGCCCACAAGGGAATAAGTCATCAGAAATCGCTATTGGCCTGCTCCCTATCAATTAACATATCCCAATGTTATCAATGTCTACTTTTGGCACATAGCGGCTAGAGTTGGGGTTGGCTGGTCCGCTCTTATCGAGGAGAGGAAATCACAGTCGTTGTCACAACAGTTGAGGGTCAACTTAAGTTGTGGTCTGTTACACAACGGTGAGCAGGTCAAGTCTGTTTTTCAGTGTGACGACTCAACTAGATATCATCACGCACAGTCACTATCTCGTCTCATTTTTCTCATCAAAGGGAGAAAAACTTTTAGGCACCCAAATAGGCACCAGCAAAAAGTTGAACTAGTAGTTACCAAAGTAAATTCAATGGATTAAAAAACCAATTCAGATTCCGCCAGCCCACCAAAATTCTCCATCGGTGATTACCAGAGTCATCCGATGAAGTCCTAAGAGCCCGCACGGCGCAAGCCCTGCGGGCTTTTTTGTGTCTATATCGGTCTGGCGGGAATGACTGAGGACCGCAGCCTTGTGGTGCCTTTTTGGGCTCCAGGAGAAAGAGCCAAAAAACGCGGGTCCTAAAATGGTAAAACTCATTAAGAGGCTCATTGCGGCTGAAAGCACAAGCATGAAGCCTTCAGAGCAGACAGCCCGAATATCTGTAATGGGTCAGGCAACGGTTGCCTGCACAATATGAGAAACCGCTGCGACTATTCAGGCAAGGCAATCAACGGCATGGAAAAAGAGCTCTTCCGTCATGATGGCATTCTCTTTTTCGCTCTGATGTTCGCGGCGGATAAACCAGCCCGTTTCCGGCGCCATGCTCAGGTAAAACAGCTGAGTGATTCCAGGAGCATTAACCCGCATTGTCATGCAGCCCGTTTCCACACCTCGACAGAGCTGTTCAGGTACTATGCTGACGTGACGATCGCCGTTCTGTAGCCGGATTGTGGTGATGTCATAACGGCATATACCGCTGTTCAGGCTATAGCCGATCGTGCTCAGATCATGAATATGCTTTGTTGATAGAATGACCTCAATGCCGGACCCCGCAAACCACTGGCTGATTTGCTGCACCAGCGCATCCATCCGGCGGCGGAATGCCTGAATTTCCGCCTCAGCGGATTTATTGCCGGGCGGTGTGCTATCGGAGTTCTGCTGCACTTTCTTAAAAAAACGTTCTCTGGCCGACACGTTATCGCCCCCGTTAACTTTTAATACGTTGTGAGATATGCGCTGAGCGGCATTCTCTTTTTTTTCATCGCCGCTCCCGCCACCTTATTTTTCGTAAACAGATTAAGCGCACAGCACTGCGGCACGGGCGGGATCGATGGCAATCAGCTCGGCAAGCAGGCGGTCCATAGCAGACTGCTGGCGGTTTTTGTCGGTTTCACTGCGCCCGGCCTTCAGGCGTAGCAGCCTGAGGTGGCGGGCTTTGACTTCGAACAGCAGACCTGTCTCCCATTGTGCCAGCGGAATTCCGGCAGCATCCGCGCCCAGTTCCGCCAGCAGGTGTTGCGCCAGCTCATTTTTGCCGGTCTGCTCGGCAATACGCGCCATCAGCAGGCGCAGCAGCCAGCGGCTGCGCACGCTGGTGATACCCGGGCGGTTCTGCAGCCAGGCCAGCGCCGCCTCCGGGCCGTCGCTGTCGGCAACCGCGAGGGCCTCCGGCTCCAGCAGCAGAATATCGTCATCGCCGGATGCGGTAGCGGCGCTGGCGGCAGTATCATCCCGCCAGCCTGCGGCGTTCTCCAGCACCTGCTGTTGTATCCAGTTCAGCGTGACCTCATCGGCAAACGGCGTGCCGTCGTTAAATGCCAGTCCTTCCAGCCCCGTCAGCCGGGACAGCAGCCCTTTCAGGTCGTTCTGAATAATAGCGGCTTCCGCTTCCCGCCCTGCCTTCAGCAGAGCCTGGTGGATATACCACTGCAGGTCCAGCCACAGATGATTCGCGCCACGAGAAAACATCCCGTCAGCCTGTTCCAGCAGTTCTGTCCAACTCTGCTGGAGATACAACCGCTTCAGCAATGCCCGCTGGTCCGGCTTCGGCGGTTCAATACGGGTTCTGCCTTCTGCTGATAGCGGCGGCAGCTGATATAGCGTGTCGTGGCGGATGCTTTTCATCAGATGGTGAGCGGCCAGCCAGCCCTCCGGCTGGTCACCGAGATATTTCGCCAGGATACGCGCCTGCGTCAGCAGTTCCTGGCCGGAGGTGATAGGGCTCAGCGCCGGCGTATAGTTGTTTGCCTGAGAGGGCGAAACATCGCTGACATTCTGCGGCACGACGGCATCCGGCCCGCCCGACTTCAACAGACGGGTCTCGAGGACGCCGCACAGCGCATCGGGGACAGTCCCCTCCTGCGCCTGCTCCATCAGCAATAATGCGCCGCTGATACGCAAGGCATCAGTACTGCCGGCCTCGGGGTACAGCGACAGGCTGTCAAGCATCCGCTGTCCGGCGAGCCAGTCAAATGCGGCCCTTCGGCTGCGCTCCCGCAGCGGGTGCAGCTGCTCGCCAAAACCCTGCATCAGCCCGGCCAGCAGTTCCAGTCCGTCCGCCAGACCGCTTTCGCCATCCCGGTGCAGCCGCGCCCACGCGTAATATGAGGCAACGCGAATATCTTTGGTCACGGTGGTGAGCAGTTTTTCGGCCAACCTACAAATCAGATCGCTATCCGCACCGGTGATCTTGTTCACCTCTTCGCGCATCTGCTGGAAATCATCATCGTAGCCGGGATCGTCCCCCGCGGGTTTATCGGCTGACAGCGGCTGCAGCCAGTTATTCCACAACAGCAGACGTTGTTGCGTTTGTACCGCCAGCGCATCAGCAGCGGCCTGACAGACTGAAATCAGAGTATAAACATTGGCCATCAGTACATCTCCTCTCCGGTCAGCGCGGGGCCGGCTGCCAGCGCCATTCGGGCCACGGAATCAGCCACCTGCGCGTCCAGCATATTCCCGGTTAATCCATTAAATAACGCACGCCGTTTATTTCGGGGCCAGCGCGCTGATTTCGTCGCGTAATTCCTGCGTCAGCGCCGGGTCTTTCAGGATTTTTTCGAACTCTTTTCTGAAAATGCGTGCCCTGGGCACCTCATTCTGGAACGTATCAGCCATAGGGGTCCCTTCCCGTGAGGAATAATGTGTTAAAGATAACGGCGTGTGATGACCAGGATATAGTAGAGCAAAGCGCCAAAAAATATCAACCTGCCGGCCCCAAAGTCCATTATAAGACTTTCCTCAGACATCTTAAGGCAAATGTAAAAATGAAACGCATCAGACAAACAAAGCCGGTATGTAATAACAACCTTTTGCTTACAATAAAGGCTGAGTGTATACCTGGCAGAGGAATATGAATTAAATTCATATCTGAATAGACAGAGTTGATTGATGCAAATCAATGTGCAGCGGAAATAAAGATCACTCCTGACACTGAAAAAATCGCGAATGGCGAAGTGTGAAATAAATTATTTTTTTATGGTTTACAGGCTGTAAGCCGCCCAGCTCTGGGTATTAATATGGTTATAATTAATGACTGGCAAGATTAATATAAAATTCACAAATAATATCTGGCAGATATCAATTCGGGATTCATTGGGAAAGGGACAGGATCGCAGTTACGTCTTCATACTCGTTGAGAATGGTAATATGCTGCTTTTCACACCTCGCCCCGTATGACGAAGCGGCGCATTACGCCGGGGGAGGCCTCGGGCGTCACCGCCTTTGAGTCAAACCTCATGCAGCTGGATTGGCTGCTGCCGGAAGCGATCGGTTGAAAGCGCGATGGGCAATATTCTGCCCGCCAGGCGATAGTTGCAGCCATGATGTCCGTCCCGGACATCTGACTGCCCCCCCCCTGGTATGCGGGCGATGGCTTTGCGGATACGCAAGTCGGCGGGGAGCCGCTATCGATCGCTCAGGGAATGAGTTCGAAGGTAATGGAGATTAAGGTATCCGGGTTCAGGTCCGCTGGCGTGCTGCTATACAGCGAGCCGGCCTGTCCATATAGCGTGACCGTTCCGCCTTTTAATCCGGATGATAGTACTTTGGCCATTAGCGGATCGATTTGCTTATCGTAAACCATCTTTGAATTCATCGTATTGAGTATCGGCGTACCATCAAGCTTCTTCTCAAGGATATTCATAGACAAAGTCTCATTCGACTTGTACGACTCCTTTCCTTTTTTATCAACCACAAAATAGACACCATTAGGCAAAATCTCATATTTCTTGTTTTTGATTTTAGCCATGATTCTTTTTTCAATATCGACGTACTTAGACGATAGTTGTTCGTTAAGCATGTTAACGATACTTTCTATTTCATTTTCTTTAATTTTGAGTTTTTTATTATAAGCGTCGTTAAACCCGGAAACCAACGCTGAAGGCGCCAGCTTGACATTATTGTCGGCCATTTTATTCACATCGGATAGCGCCTGGGTAAGGTAGAAAACGCCGAGCGCATAGGCATTTTTATGACTTTTATCCGCAAGGCTTAAATCACTTTGCTTGATAGCCAGGCTATCGAGCGTAGACTGTAATTTTTTATTTTTATCGTTTAAAGCAGCGACTGAAACATCATATTCTTTCTGCGCGGTTGCGGCGGCGGCGGCCAGCTCGGCGTTCTTTTTGGTCAGCGCATCAAGCGCGGTTTTCTGCTGGCCTTCTCTTTCCGCGCGCTGCTTGTTCAGCGCGGCAATCTGCGCCGACAGCGCACGGGTGGTCTCATCCTGCTTTTTCTGCGCCGCTTCGGCGGCAGCGGCCAGCTCGGCGTTC
>NZ_JBEAFQ010000078.1:0-48296 GCF_040062275.1 Klebsiella sp. GW_Kp182
CCCGGGGGCGGCGCAAAGCGCCTGCCCGGGCTACGGGACCGCAGACCGC
Source organism: Klebsiella sp. GW_Kp182 (assembly GCF_040062275.1). Lineage (NCBI taxonomy): Bacteria > Pseudomonadati > Pseudomonadota > Gammaproteobacteria > Enterobacterales > Enterobacteriaceae > Klebsiella > Klebsiella sp. GW_Kp182. Next base: position 50 of record NZ_JBEAFQ010000078.1, read on the forward strand.
CGGGGATGCGTAGCCCGGACAGATGCGCAGCATCACCTCCGGGAAAGTTCTGCAACATTCTGCACGCTTCCCCCCGGGGGCGGCGCAAAGCGCCTGCCCGGGCTACGGGACTGCAGACCGCCGGGGACGCGTAGCCCGGACAGATGCGCAGCATCGCCTCCGGGAAAATTCTGCAACATCCTGCACGCTTCCCCCGGGGGCGGCGCAAAGCGCCTGCCCGGGCTACGGGACCGCAGACCGCCGGGGACGCGTAGCCCGGATAAGGCGTTAGCCGCCATCCGGGAGTCCCGCGGTGTTAGTTTTGCCCGTAATAGGCATTCGCGCCGTGTTTACGCAGGTAGTGTTTATCGAGCAGTTCAGACTGCATATCCGGCAGCTGTGGCGCCAGCTGGCGCGAGAACAGGCCCATATAGGCGCACTCTTCAAGTACCACGGCGTTATGTACGGCGTCGGCCGCATCTTTACCCCAGGCAAACGGGCCGTGCGAATGGACTAATACCGCCGGGATTTGCGCCGGATCCAGCCCGCGCTGTTCAAAGGTTTTGATAATCACTTCGCCGGTCTGATACTCATACTCCCCGTTAATCTCCTCAACGGTCATCGGCCGGGTGCAGGGGATGGCGCCATAAAAATAGTCGGCGTGGGTGGTGCCCCAGGCGGGGAGATCGAGACCGGCCTGCGACCAGATCGTCGCATGGCGGGAGTGGGTATGCACGATCCCGCCGATCTGCGGATAGCGACGATAAAGGGCCAGATGCGTTGGCGTATCCGAAGAGGGTTTTTTAGCGCCTTCAACGATCTTACCGCTGGCGATCTCTACGACCACCATATCGTCGGCGGTCATCACCTCATATTCGACGCCGGAGGGCTTAATGACCATCAGACGGCGCGTTTCATCCACCGCGCTGACGTTGCCCCAGGTAAAGGTGACCAGCCGGTGCGCCGGGAGCGCCAGGTTTGCCGCCAGCACCTCGGCTTTCAGTTGCTCTAACATGTGAAACCTCCTTCCTGCATCCGTGATTCAATCCAGCGCCGGGCCTGGATAATCTCCAGCACCGGTTCGCTGGCCTTCTCCGTCCACATCTCAATCAGAAACGAACCGCGGTAGTTCAGCTCATGCAGCGTCTTAAAGATGCCGACAAAATCAACGCATCCTTCACCGAACGGCACGTCGCGGAACTGGCCCGGGCTATCGTCGGTCACGGGCAGCGTGTCCTTCAGGTGGATGGCGGCGATACGATCGATACCCAGTTTCAGCTCGGCGGTGACGTCGTTCCCCCAGGCGCTGAGGTTGCCGACGTCCGGATAGACGGTAAACCACGGTGACGAAAGCCTCTCGTCCCACTTTTTCCATTTGCTGATGGAGTTCATAAAGGCGGTGTCCATGATCTCCACCGCCAGCATCACCTGCGCGGCGGCGGCCTGTTCTACCGCCCAGGCCAGCCCTTCGGCAAAACGCTGCCGGGTGCCTTCATCGTGCTCTTCGTAATAGACGTCGTAACCCGCCAGCTGAATAGTACGAATCCCCAGATCGCGCGCCAGGCGGATGGCTTTGGTCATAATCTCCCGCGCCCGCTCGCGTACCGCCTCGTCGCGGCTGCCAAAGGGGAAACGGCGATGGGCGGACAGGCACATTGAGGGAATAGCGACGCCGGTTTCCAGCATCGCGCTCACCAGCGATGCCCGCTGGGCCGATGTCCACTCCAGGCGCGAAAGGCGTTCGTCGGTCTCGTCCACCGACATTTCGACAAAATCAAAACCGCAGCTTTTGGCCAGCACCAGCCGTTCAGGCCAGCTGAGATCCTTCGCCAGCGCTTTTTCATAAATACCTAACGGGTGGTTACGCATGCTGTTCTCCCCAGATAGCGTCGATTTGCGCGTGGAATTCGGCGGCAACCCGTGCCGGATGGGCAGCGCCTGCCAGCGCGCGCCCGGCAATAAACGCTTTGACGTTGATATCCTTGAACAGCGGCAGATCGGCCGGAGTAATCCCGCCGGTGATCGATAGCTCAAGGCCAATGTCGGAGAGCGCTTTCATGCGCGCCAGATCCGCGTCCCCCCACTGCTGCCCGCTGGCTTGGGCATCGCGCCCGCGATGGTAAATCGCCTGATGGACGCCGGTACGGTACCAGGCGCGGGCGTCATCCAGCGTCCAGTTGCCGAACAGCTCCATCTGAATTTCACCGCCGCAGGCCTGGGCCACGGCGTGGCCTTTCTCGACCGTAGCGAGCGGCGCGGCGCAGATGATGGTCATCCAGTTGGCGCCAGCGCCAAAGGCCTGCTGCGCCAGGGTTTCACCGGCGTCGGCGACTTTCCAGTCGGCGACGATGATCTTCTGCGGACACTGGGCGCGCAGGGCTGTAACTGCGTTAAGCCCCTCGGTCAAACAGAGGATGGTCCCCGCCTCCACGATATCAACGTGATCCTGTAGCAGGGCGACATCGCGCTGCGCAGCCTGAAGGCTGGTATGGTCCAGCGCCAGCTGCAGTAATGGTCGGCTCATAATACGTGCTCCTTAATGCGGGCGTGATAGCCCTGTAGTGCCTCAATCAAATCCTGGTAGTGGCGGTATTTGCGCTGATAGCGCGCGTGGGCGGTCATATCGGGCAGCAGCGTGCGTACCGGGTGCTGCCGGGCGCGCCGGGCTTCGCTAAAGCTGCGGTATACGCCAGTGCCGACGCGCGCCGCGAGGGCAGCGCCAAAGCAGCCGGTCTCTTCCACCTGCGGCAGTTCAACGCGTAAGCCGCTGACGTCCGCCAGCATTTGCATCCAGACGTCGGAGTGCGCCGGGCCGCCGGTGACGCGCAGGGCCTGAACGCTTGTAAAGCGTTCGCGCATACGGTTGAGATGGGTCATATGGCTGAATACCACGCCTTCATAAACCGCCTGCAGCAGGTGCGCGCGGGTATGCAGCGCCTGCATGCCGTAAAAGCCGCAGGTCATCTCCAGCCCGGCGTTGCTGCCGTAGAGAAACGGCAGAAAAAACAGCTCGCTCCCGGCTTTCGGCAAACTGGCTACGGCCTGATTGATCTCATCAAACGAGAGATCGCCCCACTGAGCGGTAAACCACTCGAGGTTGCCGGATGAGGTCGGGCTGGCTTCGTGAACGATATACTGGCCGTCATTGACGTAGCGGCCATAGACGTAAGGGTGAGCCTCATGTTCGCGCAGACCGTGAGCGATACCGCTGGTGACGGCCCAGGTCCCCATCACCGCATTGAGGGTCGACTCATCCTCAATCCCGGCGCAAAGGGCGGTGGAGACCACGTCAAACAGGCCGCCAACGACGGGAGTACCCGCCGCCAGACCGGTTAAAGCGGCTGCCTGAGCGGTGATCTCCCCGCATATTTCGGCTGACCCTATAACGGGGGGCAGCGCGCTATCCACTTCGCCGATCCCCAGCCATTGGGTCAGACACGGGTCGTACTGGCCCGTGGACATGTTGTAGAGGTTGGACTCGGAGATGTTGCTCTCCTCGCAGCCTTTCACGCCGGTTAAGCACCAGCGCAGATAGTCATGCCCCATCATCACGCAGCCAATTTGCGCGTAGCGCTGGGGGTCATTCTCTTTGACCCAGCGCAGCAGAGAAGCCGGATGCCCGGTCCATAGCGTCTGGCGGGTAACGGGATAGAGCCGTTCGGGAATTCGGTCTCGCTGCCAGCGCTGAACGATATTCAGCGCCCGACGATCGGAGGAGAGGATGGCGTTACCCAGCGGCCGATCCTGCTTATCGAGGAGAAAGAGACCCTTACCCTGAGCGGAGATGCCCACGCCTTTAATCTGTTCACCGGATACCCCTGCCCGTTGTAATAGTCCGGCAATGGTTGCCGCGCAGTGTTGCCAGAGTTGATGCATGTCGCGTTCGGCGTAACCCGGCAGGGGCGACATCGTCTGTAGCGCTTGCCGCACAATGCCATGTTCATGACCTTCGGCATCATATAAACCGGCTTTCAGATACGTGCCGCCACAATCAATACCCAGCCAGAAGGCCTGTTTCTTGCTCATCTTTCGCATCTCATTCTTGCCGGGAGGACCCGGCATATTTCGCAGGCCCGGCAGGCGCAGCGCCGCCGGGCTCGATTTTACGCAGTGCGTTTATGTGGGTTTATCGTCTTTACCGGCGCAGCACCGGCATCGCATTTCGCCGGCAGCAGCAGCGCCATCAGCGCGGCCAGCGCCAGGGAGATCGCCAGGCAATAAACGCCGGCGTCTTTGCTGTATAGCGTGATCAGAACCCCGACCGCATAAGGGCCACAAAATCCGCCGAGGTTGCCAAGCGCGTTGATAACCCCGCGCGCGCCGCCCGCCATTTCAGCGCTGAACAGACGTGCCGGGATGGTCCAGAACACGCCAGCCGCCGATTGCAGGAAGAATCCGCAGCCGACCAGCGCGGCATAGGAGAGCCATATTTGATTTTTCAGCGCCACCGACAGGAACATGCACAGAGCGAAGCCAATCAGCGGCAGGCAGACGAACAGCTTGCGTTTACCGGTTCGATCTGAAAGAGAAGAGAACAGGAACATCCCGGCAATGGCGCCGACGTACGGCAGAATGGCGAGCATCCCGACCTGCCCCATGCTGCTGTGGGTTAATTCTTTCAGAATGGTGGGCAGCCACAGGGTGTAGCCGTAAATGCCGGTCTGGTAGAAGAAGTTCAGGGCGATAAGCTGCCACATGGTTTTGTCGGAGAGAACGGCGCTCAGAGAGGCGTTTTTCACCTCGGTGCCGGCAATGGCCCGTTGCTCTGCGGCCAGCGTCTCGACCAGATAGTTCTGCTCTGCTTTAGAGATCCAGCGCGCTTCCTGCGGACGGTCATAGATGGTGTAGGCCCACAGAACCAAAACAACCAGCGAGAGCAAACCTTCGATAATAAACAGCCAGCGCCAGTCGAGAACCGTGATAATCCAGCCTGAGAGCGGGGCGGTGATAATCCCGGCAATCGGCACGAACATAATGACAATCGCGTTGGCGCGACCGCGTTCCGCATCAGGGAACCAGTTACTGATCATGGTGAGAACGACCGGCAGCATGCCGCCTTCCGCCACGCCTAGTAAGAAGCGCAGGGCCAGCAGCTGGTACTGATTGGTAATTAACCCCGTCAGCACGGAGATAACCGCCCAGGCGACCAGCGACCAGCCGATAAATTTCTTACCGCTGCCGTGAACGGCAATTTTCCCGCCGGGAACCTGTAAAAATAGATAACCGATAAAGAAAATACCGCCCGCCAGCCCCGCCATGGTGGCGGAAATACCTAAGTCGGCGTCCATGCCGCCGGGCATGGCAAAGGCAATATTGACCCGGTCCATATAAGAAATAATACAGGTGATCAGTATTGGGGGAATAATTCTTAACCAGCGCTGGCGCGGTATATCTTTGGGTGTAGAGTTAGAGGTTATATTCATCTTTATAGTCTCGTAATATTAAAAAATATTCTGGCGATGAAGGTGGTTATTATTATTGTGCTTGTTTTAGCGCTGAGATGCCGTCGCGTAATATCGCGATGCGATGGTCAATGTTTGCGCTGGCAGTGATTTCCAGTAATTTGATACCAGAGAATTGCAGGGGATCGGCTCCTGCGCAGGCAAATAATTCACGAGCGTGGTCGGTGGTCATCAGGCTCTGCGGGCAGAAAGGCGCGAACGGCGCGTGTAAATCCTGCCATTCGCCGTACTCGCCGGTTTGCGTCGTGCCGGAAAACATCAGCGCGCCGAGCTTCCCTGCCCGTTTTGCCTGCTGCGTATGGGTGAGCGGTAGAACGGTATTCCGCCCTTCAATGGCAGAGCGCGCCCAGTTGATACAGATGCTGATGTCGTAGTCGGCAATGGCTTCCAGCACGTTTTCTAACGGCAAAAATCCTTTGCGCGGCGCGGTGCCGGTCATCGCGTCGCAGTGCTCCAGCACCAGCTCGCAGGACCAGTCCCAGCGGGTAATCTCTTTTAATGAACGGGCAAAGGCGTCGGTCGCCTGAGCCACGTTGGCATTGCCCGCCAGCGGGGCGGCGTGAAGCTCAAGGGCAATGACCTTTCCGGCGGTCTTACCATTGATTTTAGCGATCTTCTGCTGCAGGTGACGATAGTACTCCACGCAGGCTTTGCGCTGCTCTTCGTCGCTGGATGCCAGCCCAAAGCCGCCGTTTTCACCGCGGCGGCGCATGGTTTCCATGATGGCGGTAACGACAATCTGCCAGTGTCCCGGGGTATGGCGCAATAACCATTCGTCGCCGAGCGGATGAAGATGTTCAAGGCAGGGTTGCTCCAGCCCGCGAATATCCGGGGTGTCGGAGAGCTGCCGCCAGAATTCCGTCTCTTCCTCTTCACTCTTTTGGTGAAATGAGGGTGCACAGGGGTACGCACCGATAATGTAACCGGTATTATTCGAATTCATTTTGTGCTCCTTATTATAAAACTGAGATAGCGACCTTAACGACTATTTTGCGGATCGGGGTGGCTACAGTTTTATTACATCCAGGACGATGTACATCTTGCGGGAAAAATATCGCATAGTTGCCTGGCGTCATTTCAAAGAACGATTCATGTTGGCTGTCGTGATAGAAAATAATATCGCGCTGTTCTAACAACGATTCGCTGATTTGATTATTGCCGGTATCAATGGCGATACCGATTTTTTCTTCACCCCACGCCAGAAACTGGATATCCAGATAGCGACGGTGAACCTCCGGACGATTGTCAGCGGCATCGCGGGTGGTTAAGTCAATAACCTGCGCGAAGATGTTCTTGCCGTCGATTTCCACGACGCCGGGTTCCAGCGCGTGAAAATCCGTCGTGCGCAGGAAATCAAGCGCCTGTTCAATGGCCGCGGGCAGACGACACGGATTCGGTTGAGCAATATGGCCAAAAATCATGGGTGAGCTCCTTACAGCGCCTGAATTTTGGCCCATACGCTGTCATCGACGGTAATACCGTTGCGGCGGTTTTCATCCAGCAGTCGGGTAAATTCATGGCCGGGCAGGCGGACCGCCACATTTTCATCGGCGCGTTCGGCGGTGGTGATGAAATCCATAATTCGCTGCAGTTTGGCGTCGCGGGTTGCGCCATCGATCAGCTTATCCACTTCTATGGCGATGAAGATCTGCGAAACGCCATATTCATCGCTGTTTTCCTGAGTCACTTCGGCAACGGAAGAGCCGTTGGAAAGCAGGGTGGCAATCATATCCAGCACGATCGACAGGCCGGAACCTTTCCAGTAGCCCATCGGCAAAATACGGCGGTTTTTCTCGATAACCCCCGGTTCTTTGGTCAAATGACCTTCATCGTCGAATCCGCCGTCCACGGGCAGCTCGCGGCCGGCAAGGCGGTTAACTTCCAGCATGCCGTAGGAGAACATCGACATCGACATATCCACCATGGTGATCGGCGTCGACGGAATGGCGACGATCAGCGGATTGGTGCCGATACGGCACTCCTTAGCGCCCCACGGCGGCATAACGGCGATAGAGTTGGTCCAGCAGATGCCGATGTAGCCTTTTTCCGCCGCCTGCCAGCCATAGCTGCCGCCGCGCATCCAGTGGTTGGCGTTACGTAACGCCACCAGGCCGATACCGTGATCGGAAGCCAGTTCGATGGCCCGGTCCATCATCTTTTTCGCCGTCAGGTTGCCGATGGAGCGCTGGGCATCCCACTGCTCGATGGCGCCGAGGCTGGTCACCCGCTGCGGTTTAGCCTCGGGGATGATGTCGCCGTTGTCCAGCTGCTGGATGAAGCGAGGAAAGCGGTTCACGCCGTGAGAATAGACGCCGGATTCGGTGGTGCGGGCAAACATTTCTGCGCAGGCATCGGCGGTTTCTGCGGCGATACCCCGCGCCAGCAGTACTCGATTGAATGCCTCTTTTAACTGCTCAAACGTTACTTTCATTCCTGTTTCCCTGGTCAGAGTTGATCGCTTTTTTATCTCTAAATTTCACTATGCGAAATCTGATTTCAAATATAGCGATCAATTTTTATCAGATCAACGGGCAGCGTTATTTTTAAAAATCATAAAAATCATAAAGTTGTGTTTTTTTGGTTCAGATCGTGAACTGAAACACACTTTGCGCTACCATCTGAACGCGACAAAAACGGGGAGCGGAAACGATGGGCACAAAAGAGAGCGATGTAACGCAAGACAAAGAGAGGCCTGCCGGAAGCCAGAGCCTTTTTCGTGGGTTGATGCTGATTGAGATCCTGAGTAATTACCCAAACGGATGCCCGCTGGCGCATCTGTCGGAACTGGCGGGCCTGAACAAAAGCACCGTTCATCGCTTATTGCAGGGGCTGCAATCCTGCGGCTACGTGACGCCAGCCCCGGCGGCGGGGAGCTATCGTCTGACGACAAAGTTTATCGCCGTTGGCCAAAAGGCTTTGTCGTCGCTCAATATCATCCACGTCGCGGCGCCGCATCTTGAGGCGCTCAACCTGGCCACCGGCGAGACGGTGAACTTCTCCAGCCGTGAAGATGACCACGCTATCCTGATTTATAAGCTGGAGCCGACCACCGGCATGCTGCGTACGCGCGCCTATATTGGCCAGCATATGCCGCTGTACTGCTCGGCAATGGGCAAGATTTATATGGCGTTTGGCCATCCTGACTACGTTGAGAGCTACTGGAATTCACACCAGGATATTATTCAGCCGCTGACCCGGAATACCATTACCGGCTTACCTGCGATGCATGATGAGCTAGCGCAGATCCGCGAGCGTAATATGGCGATGGACAGGGAAGAGAACGAGTTGGGCGTGTCCTGCCTGGCGGTCCCGGTTTTCGATATTCATGGACGCGTGCCTTATGCCATTTCTATCTCCTTATCAACATCGCGCCTCAAGCAGGTAGGGGAGAAGAATTTACTCAAGCCGCTGCGCGATACGGCAGAGGCGATTTCCCGCGAACTGGGCTTTTCCGTGCGGGAAGGGTAAGGCAGATGACCAAATTGTCCCGGGCATCTGAGAGAAAACGCCGCTGACTCCATTCAGGATCAAGGCGCGGAAGCGGTTTTTTCTGGCACTCTGCGTTTTTATCCCCAGTGGAGCAAGGATGAACCGGTTTATTATCGCGGATGCGCAAAAGTGCATCGGCTGCCGTACCTGTGAAGTCGCCTGCGTGGTATCCCATCAGCGGGACCAGGACTGTTCTGGCGTTTCCGCCATGCGCTTTGCGCCGCGGATCCGCGTGGTGAAAAATGGCGAACTCTCGACGGCGACGCTTTGCCGCCAGTGTGAAGATGCGCCCTGCGCCAACGTCTGCCCCGAGGGCGCTATCCGCCGGGAAAATTCGGTCTGGCGCGTTGATCAGCGCCGCTGCATCGGCTGCAAAAGCTGCATGTTGGCGTGCCCCTATGGCGCGATGACGGTGATGCGGGTGGAGGAGGGCGTACAGGCGCTGAAGTGCGATTTGTGCAGCCATCGTGAAGAAGGCCCGGCCTGCGTGGCGGCATGCCCGACGCAGGCGCTGCGCTGCATGGAACCGATGGAGCTGGAGAGAATAGCCGCTGAACGTCGCCAGCGGATGGCGCTGGCGATGTAGCGATGATGCCTTCTTACGGCGTGTTCCCGGAGGCGGCGCTGCCTGTCCGCAGAACGCTGGAAGCCTGTAGCCCGGCTGAGCGCAGCGCGAGCCGGGAATATATCTGGATTATTCAGGATTCTGGCGCTCGTTTACGCGCCCTGTTCACCCCATGCGCGTTCAACTTCTTCGGCGAGAATCTTCACGCCTGCTTCAATCTTCTCCGGGTCCGGTACATAGTTCATGCGCATGCACTGATGCGTGTGCGGCCACGGCTTATCCAGGCCAGGGAAGAAATAGTCGCCCGGCACCATCAGGACGCCGCGCTTTTTCAGGCGCTGGTACAGCAGCTCGGTAGAAATCGGCAGATCCTTAAACCATAGCCAGAGAAAAATCGCGCCTTCCGGTTTATGTATCAGGCAGCGATCTTCCGGCAAATAGCGGCGAATAATGGCGATAGTCTCCTGAACGCGCTGGTAGTAGAACGGCTTAATCACCGTTTCCGACAGGCGCAGAAGATCGTTGCGTTTAATCATCTCGCACATCATGGCCGGCCCCATTCCGCCGGGGGCGAGGCTGATAATGCCGTTCATATTACTGATGGCGGTGATGATTTTTTCGTTAGCGATGATAATCCCGCAGCGGCTACCCGGCAGGCCCAGCTTGGAGAGGCTCATGCACAGCACGATATTCGGATTCCACAGCGGCCTGGCGTCGCTGAAAATAATCCCCGGGAACGGAACGCCGTAGGCGTTATCAATCACCAACGGGATGCCGTGCTGGTTGGCCAGCGCATCCAGCTTGATCAGCTCATCGTCGGTGATCACGTTGCCCGTTGGGTTGGTGGGGCGGGAAACGCAGATCATTCCCGTCTCGTCCGTGACCTGCAAATGTTCGAAATCCACGTGGTATTTAAACTGGCCTTCCGGCAGTAGTTCAATGTTCGGGCGGGTGGCGACAAACAGATCTTCTTCGAGGCCGGCATCGGCGTAGCCGATGTACTCGGGCGTCAACGGAAACAGCACTTTACGGGTGGTTCCATCCGCGCGACGGCCTGCGAAGAGGTTAAACAAGTAGAAAAACGCGCTCTGACTGCCGTTTGTCAGTGCAATATTCTGTGGTTCGATCTCCCAACCCAGTTCATCACGCAGCATCTGCGCCAGCAGGGCCAGCAGCTCGCTTTTACCCTGCGGACCGTCATAATTACAAAGCGCATCAAGGGCTTTGCCGCTGTTCAGCATGTCGGCCAGCAGGCTATGGAAGTAATCATTCATTTCCGGAATCTGCGCGGGATTGCCGCCGCCCAGCATGATGGCGCCCGGGGTACGCAGGCCGTCATTGAGGTCTTCCATCAAGCGGGTGATGCCCGAATGACGGGTAAATTTGTCGCCAAAAAGTGAAAATGTCATCGCGATTAGTCTGTCGGTATTCCAGGAAAGTGGGTAACCATAACGCCAGCGCAGACAGGGTGCAAATCGAGGTATCAGTGAGATATTTTGTTTTTATGCTGCTAAAGTAAGATATTTTGGATTTTTGTTCTGAAGCAGCTCCCCCGAGTGTCAGGGGAGCCTTGGGTCAGAAGGCTACTGCTGACCTGCCCATACCACCATCACTTTGTCATCGCCGGTCTCGCGAATAAAGCCGTAGCCTTTCGCCATCGATAGGGTGGTTTGTTTACCCATGCCAATCGCCGGATGACGGGCGCGGAACTGGCCCAGTTTCTCCCAGTGGGTCACGCTGCGCGCGGCTTTGCCGCTGACGTCCTGCCAGTTCATATCTGAACGCGTCCCCTGAAGCGGATCGGAGCCGGTCGGACCGAACGGTCGTGAGGATTCATCGCCGTAGAAGATCTGCACTGCGCCAGGCGCGAGCAGCAGCAGTTCCGCCGCCGTGCTGCCGCCTTCGCGGAACAGGCTGGTATCGTGCGAGGAGAGATAGCTTAACACATTGAAATCATGAAGCTTCTCTGCCATATGTTGCCAGGTCAGGTCGATATTCGCCAGGCAGCTTGTCGCTTTCGCCGCCTGATCCTGATAATCAAAATTCAGCATTGCGTCAAAACCGTGGCGATAGTAGTCGCTCTGCATCACGCCGTGGCCCCAGGCCTCGCCGGTCATCCAGAACGGCGCGTTATCCAGCGCTTTATCCGGATTGGCTTTTTTCCATTCCGCCAGCGCTTCACTGGCCTGGGTTTTTAACTGTAGCCAGGCGGCCTGCTCGACGTGCTTGGCGGTATCGACGCGGAAGCCGTCGATGCCGTAGTCGCGCACCCATTGGCTCAGCCAGTGGGTCAGATAATCGCGCGGCGTATAGCCGGGGATCGCTTTGGCCGCGGTATCCGGCTTATGGCGATAGAAGTTTGGCAGGCCGGATGGCGCCGTGGATTCGGTTTTCAGATCCGGCAGGAAGGCCAGCGACATCGTCAGGTCATCAAATCCGGGGTTGTCGTAATCGCCAATATCGGTGCGGATCCACTTTTTACCCCACCATTTTTCCCAACCGGCTTTGTCGCTGAAGTTAATGTAGTCGTTAAAACTGTGCCAGCTTTGTCCCGCGCGGGGCTTCCAGTCGGTCCAGCGTTCTCCGAGGGTCTTTTTCAGCTCATCGCCCTGGATGTACAGCGAGCCAAACTGAAACTCCTGCATATCGGCCAGGGTCGCGTAGCCGGTATGGTTCATCACCACGTCGAACAGAATGCGGATCCCGCGCTTGTGGGCCTCATCGACGAGGCGGCGCAGATCGTCTTCCGTTCCCATATTGGCATCCAGCTTCGTCCAGTCCTGGGTGTAATAGCCGTGATAGGCGTAGTGCGGGAAATCGCCTTTCGTACCGCCGCCGACCCAGCCGTGGATTTGTTCCAGCGGCGAACTGATCCAGAGCGCGTTAACCCCGAGCTGCTGGATGTAATCCAGTTTGCTGGTCAGGCCCTGCAGGTCGCCGCCGTGGAAGGTGCCAATTTCCTGCATGCCGTCTTTGTGGCGGCCATAGCTATTGTCGTTGCCCGGGTTGCCGTTGACAAAGCGATCGGTCAGCACGAAATAGACGGTGGCGTTATGCCAGTTGAACGGCGCGGCGGCTTCCGTTTCCGCGCGTTCAAGCAGCAGCAGACCATTGCTGTTAAACGCCGGCTGGAGGGTAACTTTACCGCCGCTGACGGTCGCGATATTACCGCTGTAGAAATCGCGAACTTTACTGCCTTCGGCGAAGGACTTGCTGACGTCAATGGTGAGCGGCTTGCCATCCCATTTCGGACACTGCTTCATCTGCGGCGCGGCGGCGGCGGTCTGTTTCTCCTCCAGAGAGACCATCATGGTTGGCGTACCTGAACGGGTATCGACTTCCAGGGTATAGCGGCCATCGCGGAATACGCGCCACTGCGGCGCCGGATCGCGGCAAGGCTCCATAGACAGCATCTGGTTGAGCTTGATCGCGCCGGCAGGCTGCCAGCACTGTTGGTCAAAATTAATCCGCAGAGGGCGCGTACCCTTTGCTACCTCGTTTTGACTGATAAATCTGCCGGTGCCTTCTTCGGTAAAGGCGGGGAAATCTGCGGTAGTCCAGGCGGCGAAGGCCATCCCAGGCAACAGCAGCGACGCAAGCGCAGCGAGTTTCATTCCGGAGTCCTGTGTGCGGTTTTTTGTTCAGTTTGCGCGTCTGGCTGTCTAATGAACTCATCCCACCGGCGCTTTTCCAGGGAGGATGAAAAAGGGTGAGTGATCGCGTTCAAAAAACAAGCAAAAAATGCGAGGGTTGTCGCATTTTTGTACTGTTGTCATGGGGCGGAAACCGATTTCAGATGACAGCTTTTCGGAATTGGACTATTTCTGTGGGTGCGTCATCTGGGTATTTTTGATACTATTCGCGATTCAACTATCGATTTTTTGTGAAAAACAAGGCGTTGGAATGATTGCATCCGACCAGGAGACCTAATGATATCGACTCCCATTCGACGATATGGGGCCGCGATACTCATGTTACTTACCTGCATATTTTCAGGTAGTGTGCTGGCAACAACACACACAGCAACAACGAGTCATAAAGCCCCAATAGTTAAGAAGAAAAGCACCGTTAAAGTAAGCAAGGTAAGCAGTAAACAAGAGTATTCTCGCAATAGTGTAAAGAGCAGTTCACTTCCTGATTTGCGAAAATACCCTTCCGGGACACCAAGGAAAAAAGCGTTTCTCCGGACGGTAATGCCTTACATTACGAAACAGAATCAGGTGATTACCGCCGATCGTAACTGGCTTGTTTCCAAGCAGTACGATGCGCGCTGGTCGCCGAGCGAGCGTACGCGGCTGAAAGAGATCGCCTCTCGCTATAAAGTGAAGTGGTCCGGCAATACTCGCCATATTCCATGGAACTCGCTGCTTGAGCGCGTCGACATTATCCCGAATAGCATGGTCGCTACCATGGCAGCGGCGGAAAGCGGCTGGGGAACGTCAAAGCTGGCGCGGGTGAACAACAATTTATTTGGTATGAAGTGTGGCGGTGGAAACTGCCGCGGTGCGGTGAAGGGCTACTCCCAGTTTGATTCGGTGGAAGAGTCCGTTCAGGCCTATGTCCGAAATCTGAATACGCATCCGGCCTACTCGTCGTTCCGTAAATCGCGTGCGCAGCTGCGTAAAGCCGATCAGGAAGTGACCGCCAGCACGATGATTCATAAGCTGAAGGGCTATTCGACCAAAGGGTCGAGCTATAACAACTATCTCTTCGCGATGTATCAGGATAACCAGCGGTTGATAGCCGCGCACATGTAATTGCTCTTACATGTCATCATTGATGCCCGGTGCGTAAGCCCGGGCATTTTTCTTTGCGCGCTACATCATGACTTCGCTGTGCCGGTCGCGGTACTCCTTCGGCGTCACGTCGTACTCTTTCTTAAACACCGAATAGAAATACTGCAGCGATGGATAGCCGCACATCTGGGAGATTTCGTTAATCGATAGGGTGGTTGATACCAGCAGACTGCGCGCTTTTTCCAGCTTCTCGCTGTGGATCACCGTATGAATGGTTTCGCCGACTTCCTCTTTGAAGCGCTTTTCCAGATTCGAGCGGGAAATCCCCACGGCGTCCAGCACCTGCTCAACTTTAATCCCTTTACAGGCGTGGTTACGGATATAGTGCATCGCCTGAATGACCGAAGGATCAGTGAGCGAACGGTAGTCGGTGGAGCGGCGTTCTACCACGCGCATCGGCGGGATAAGCTGACGCTGAAGCGGCAGCTCTTCATTCTCCAGCAGGCGATGCAGCAGCTTTGCCGCCTGGTAGCCCATCTGACGGGTGCCCTGCGCAACGGAGGAGAGCGCCACGCGCGACAGGTAGCGGGTAAGCTCTTCGTTATCTATGCCGATAACGCACAGCTTTTCCGGGACGGGGATATGCAGCCGCTCGCAGGCCTGTAATACGTGGCGCGCGCGGGCGTCGGTAACGGCGATGATGCCGGTTTGCGGCGGTAGGGTTTGCAGCCAGTCGGCGAGGCGGTTTTGCGCATGCTGCCAGTTTTCCGGCGCCGTCTCGAGCCCCTGATAGACCACGCCGCGATATTTCTCTCTGGCGACCAGCTGGCAAAACGCGTGCTCGCGCTCGGCGGCCCAGCCTTTACAGCTGGATGTGGGCAGGCCGTAAAAGGCAAAGCGGTTAATGCCCTTTTCCTTCAGATGCAGGAAGGCGCTCTCGACCAGCGCGGCGTTGTCGGTGGCGATATAGTGAACCGGCGGATAGCACTCCGGGCGGTGGAAGGAGCCGCCGACGCCGACAATCGGAACATTCACGTCGCTCAGCAGGTTTTCAATTTCCGGGTCGTCGTAATCGGCAATAACGCCGTCGCCTAACCACTCTTTGATGTTTTCAATTCGTGCCCGAAAATCTTCCTCAATGAAGATATCCCATTCCAGTTGCGATGCTTGTAAATATTCGCCGACGCCCTCAACGACCTGGCGATCGTAGGCTTTGTTGGCATTGAATAACAGCGTAATACGGTGACGCTTTTCAAACATAGTGTTGTTCCTGGTCTCTCTTGCAGGCCATACAATACCGGCCAATGCCCGGATTTTTTCAAGCTACTTGTGCCTAAGTTTGGCGGTAGCGCAAATAATTCGGGCATTTTTTTTCACAGCCCTCAGCTTCGGCGTTTCGTGGCGGAATCCATCCATACCGCGAGCAATAAAATGACCCCTTTAACGATGTACTGCCAGAAGGTGGCGACGTCCATCATGCTCATGCCGTTGTCCAGCGCGGACATGATAAAAGCGCCCATGACCGCGCCCGCGACGCTGCCGACGCCGCCGGCGAGGCTGGTACCGCCGATCACGCAGGCGGCGATGGCGTCCAGTTCGGCGATGTTGCCGGCGGAAGGGGAACCGGCGCCAAGACGCGAGCTGAGAATCAACCCGGCAATCGCCACCATCAGGCCATTAATGGCGAACACCGCCAGCTTGGTGCGTTCCACGCTGATGCCGGATAGACGCGCGGCCTCCAGGTTGCCGCCGATGGCGTAGATGCGGCGCCCAAACGCGGTACGGGTGGCCATAAACATGCCCGCCAGCAGCAGCGCGGCGAGAATCAGTACCGGCGTCGGGACGCCGCGATAGTCGTTTAACAGCCAGATGGCGCCCAGTACAATAACGGCGGTAATCGTCTGGCGGCCAACGGCTGAAGCGGAGGCGGGCGTGGAGAGGCCGAGAGCCTGACGTCGCATACGGCCGCGCCACTGCCAGATGATAAAGGCCGCCATGCCCGCCACGCCGATACCAAAGCCAACGCCATCAGGCAGATAGCTCTGGCCGATTTGCGACATTGCCGGGCTGGTGGGAGAGACGGTGGTCCCGTTGGTAATGCCTATCAAAATACCGCGAAATGCCAGCATGCCGGCGAGCGTCACGATAAACGAGGGGACTTTACGATAGGCAACCCACCAACCGTTCCAGGCCCCCAGCAGCAGGCCAAGCGCCAGGGTGACCACAATGGTCAGCGGTAGCGGCCAGCCCAGCCAGACGTCAAATATTGCCGCTGCGCCGCCGAGCAGCCCCATCATTGAGCCGACGGAGAGATCGATCTCGGCGGAAATAATCACAAACACCATGCCGACCGCGAGAATGCCGGTAATGGCGGTCTGGCGCAGCAGGTTGGAGATATTACGCGCGCTCAGATAAGCGCCTTCGGTGGTCCAGGTGAAAAACAACATAATGGCCACGATAGCGGCGATCATCACGAATACCTGGAGGTTCATCCCCTTCAGCCCCGATAGCGCGCCAGCGGCAGGTGGGGTGAGTTTCATTTCAGACGATGTGTTCTTCGACATGGCGTTCGCTCCTCAGTGCGGCTTCCATCACCTGTTCCTGGGTCAGACCCCGGTTGATCAGATTAGCCTTCAATTTACCTTCATGCATCACCAGCACCCGGTCGCTTAGCCCCAGCACTTCGGGTAGTTCGGATGAAATGACAATGACGGCGATCCCCTGCTGCACCAGCTGATTAATCAGCTTGTAGATTTCGTACTTGGCGCCGATGTCGATGCCGCGGGTGGGCTCATCGAGTATCAGAATGCGCGGGTTCAGCAGCAGGCAGCGGGCGAGGATCGCCTTTTGCTGATTGCCGCCGCTCAGGCGACCGATCGCCAGCTCCGGCGATGAGGTTTTGATCTTCAAACGCTGGATGGATTGCTGAATACAGTGCTGCTCTCCGGCATCGTCAAGGCTGCTCAGCGGACCGGTAAACTGGTTTAACGCGGCGAGGGTGATGTTTTTACCCACCGCCATGACCGGCACAATACCGTCTTTCTTTCTGTCTTCCGGTACCATGGCGATGCCCTGCGCAATAGCCTGCTGGCAGCTGTGAATCGTCACCTGCTGGCCATCAATAAAGATTTTTCCCTGCCAGCGGCCCGGCCAGACGCCGAACAGGCACTGGACCGCTTCGGTACGGCCCGCGCCGACCAGCCCGGCGATCCCTAGTATTTCACCGCGCCGCAGCGAAAAGGAGACGTCATTGACCCGCTTAATATGGCGATTCACCGGGTGCCAGGCCGTCAGGTTTTCCACCCGCAGGATTTCCTCGCCGCAGCTGTGGGCTTCGCTCGGATAGAGGGCGGTAAGCTCGCGGCCGACCATCATGGTGATAATGTCATCTTCGTTCATGCCGTCAGCGTTACGGGTACCGATATGCTGCCCATCGCGGATCACGCAGATGGTGTCGGAGATGGCTTTGACTTCATTGAGCTTGTGGGAAATGTAAATACAGGCAATACCGTGATTTTGCAGATCGCGAATAATATTCAGCAGAATTGCCGTCTCCTGCTCCGTTAACGAGGCGGTGGGTTCGTCGAGAATTAACAACCGTACCTGTTTATTCAGCGCTTTTGCTATTTCGACCAGCTGCTGCTGGCCAAGGCCCAAATCGCCGACGCGGGTATCGGGTGATATGGCTAAATTGACCTGGGCCAGCAGCTTTTCGCAGCGTAAGGTCATGGTTTCGTAATCCAGCAGACCGTGGCGGGAGATCTCCGCGCCGAGAAAAATATTCTCCAGAACGGTCAGATGTTTTACCAGCGCCAGCTCCTGATGAATGATGGCAATCCCTTTGCGCTCGGTATCGCGTATATGGCCCGGCCGCAACGTTTCCCCGGAAAAAATAATCTCTCCCTCATAGCTACCGTGCGGATATATTCCGCAAAGGACCTTCATGAGCGTGGATTTACCGGAGCCGTTTTCGCCGCACAGCGAGACCACTTCTCCGGCGTTAAGCCGCAGACTGACATTATCAATCGCCTTCACCGTACCGAAGGTTTTAGTAATGTTTTTCATTTCGAGTAACCAGGACATAGAGACTCCACATAAGCGATATCCGGCTGGATGGGGCAACGCCCCCGGGAGAGGGCGTCAGAGATTACAGCTCGCTTTTTTTGTGGAAACCGTCTTTGATTACCGTCTGGTCAATGTTGTCTTTATTGACCTCAATGGGCGTCAGCAGCCGGGAAGGCACATCTTTGAGGCCGTTGTTGAGCGTGGCGTCGGCCTTCGGCTGCTTATCGTTGCCCAGTTCGACGGCGATCTCTGCTGCGGTGGTGGCAAGGTCAGCGATCGGTTTGTAAACGGTCATCGTCTGAGTGCCAGCGATAATGCGCTTCACGCCGGCGAGGTCGGCATCCTGCCCGGAAATCGCCACTTTGCCTGCGAGCCCCTGGGCGCTTAACGCCTGAATGGCGCCGCCGGCGGTGGCATCGTTAGAGGCGACGACCGCATCAATTTTGTTATTGTTGGCGGTCAGGGCGTTTTCCATAATCTTCAACGCATTTTCTGGTAGCCATCCGTCGACCCACTGATCGCCGACGACTTTAATTTTTCCTTCATCAATATAGGGCTTAAGAACTTTCATTTGGCCGGCGCGGAAAAGCTTGGCGTTATTGTCTACCGGCGAGCCGCCCATTAAGAAATAGTTGCCCTGAGGCACTTTATTGACCAGGCTTTGCGCCTGCATTTCGCCAACTTTCTCATTATTAAAAGAAATATAGAAATCAATATCGGCGTTATTGATGAGACGATCGTAGGCGAGAACTTTAATTCCCTCCTGTTTAGCCTCTTTTATCACATTACTCAGCACCTGACCGTTATAGGGAATAATAACCAGAACGTCGACGCCGCGATTAATCATATTTTCGATTTGCGACATTTGCGTTTCTTCGTTGCCATTGGCTGACTGGACGAATACTTTTGCACCTAATGATTCAGCTTTATTGACAAAAATATCGCGATCTTTTTGCCAGCGCTCAAGGCGCAGGTCGTCAATCGCCATGCCAATTTTGACTTCTTTCGCAATGCCCGACAGGCTGGTGAGGAGGAGTGAAGCACAGAGCGTTAGGCAAAGGTTCTTTATCTTCATAATAATAACACCTTTTTTGTAAAGTGCAGGATAAGACGAACGATAAAAATAAATGGCCTGATACGTAGCAGATTTTTAACGCGGAAAGGAGCGCTGGCAATTATCTATGCTTATTTTGCCGTTATGAAATTTTGTTTATTTGTTAATTTATGACCGCGATCGTACTTTAATAATTAGTTCTCATCGTATTTCATTGATCTCTCGTGGCGTAAGCAGCGAAGTGAGGGCGTTGTTCTATTGTTTTTGCGACCTGGCGCACGTTTGTGGATTCTCTCAATCACAGTGTGAAATAACGTAATTGAGGAAACTAAAAAGAGAATTCTATATTGGCTTATGACTTATTACTCGCCGCATCCCTGAATATGGAGTTCATTATGCAGACCTATTTTGATCAGCTCGATCGCGTTCGTTATGAAGGCCCGAAATCCGCTAACCCACTGGCTTTCCGTCATTACAATCCGGATGAGCTGGTCCTGGGCAAACGGATGGAAGAGCACCTGCGCTTTGCGGCCTGCTACTGGCACACCTTCTGCTGGAACGGCGCTGATATGTTCGGCGTGGGCTCCTTTAACCGCCCGTGGCAGCAGCCGGGCGAAGCGCTGGAAATGGCGAAACGCAAAGCCGATGTCGCGTTTGAGTTTTTCCAAAAACTAAACGTACCGTATTACTGCTTCCACGACGTTGACGTTTCTCCGGAAGGGGCGTCGTTGAAAGAGTATGCCAACAACTTCGCGCAGATGGTGGATGTGCTGGCGGAAAAACAGCAGCAGAGCGGCGTCAAGCTGCTGTGGGGTACGGCAAACTGCTTTACGAACCCGCGTTACGGTGCCGGTGCGGCAACCAACCCGGATCCGGAAGTGTTCAGCTGGGCGGCCACTCAGGTGGTGACCGCGATGGATGCGACCCACAAACTGGGCGGGGAAAACTACGTCCTGTGGGGCGGCCGCGAAGGCTATGAAACTCTGCTCAATACCGACCTGCGCCAGGAGCGCGAGCAGATTGGCCGCTTTATGCAGCTGGTCGTGGAGCATAAACATAAAATCGGTTTCCAGGGCACGCTGCTGATTGAACCTAAACCGCAGGAGCCAACCAAGCATCAGTACGATTACGACGCGTCTACCGTCTATGGCTTCCTGAAACAGTTCGGCCTGGAAAAAGAGATCAAACTGAACATCGAAGCGAACCACGCGACGCTGGCCGGCCACACTTTCCACCACGAAATTGCGACCGCCATTGCTCTGGGTCTGTTTGGTTCCGTTGATGCTAACCGCGGCGACCCGCAGCTGGGCTGGGATACCGACCAGTTCCCGAACAGCGTTGAAGAGAATGCGCTGGTGATGTACGAAATCCTGAAAGCGGGCGGCTTCACCACCGGCGGCCTGAACTTTGATGCTAAAGTGCGTCGTCAGAGCACCGACAAATACGACCTGTTCTACGGCCACATTGGCGCGATGGACACCATGGCGCTGGCGTTAAAAGTCGCTGCTCGTATGATTGAAGACGGCGAGCTGGATAAACGCGTCGCCAGGCGCTATGCCGGCTGGAACGGCGAGCTGGGTCAGCAGATCCTGAAAGGCCAGATGAACCTGGCGGACATTGCCCAGTATGCCACTCAGCATAACCTGGCGCCGGAGCACCAGAGCGGCCATCAGGAACTGCTGGAAAACGTGGTTAACCGTTACCTCTTTGATCGCTAATGAGGGCGATGATGCCCGGCGAGCCCGGGCATTGGCGATAACCGATGCTTTATTCGCGCCACGCTTAGCCGTGGCGCGTCAGTAAGGAGAGGCTGTATGTATATCGGGATTGATCTGGGCACCTCGGGCGTCAAGGCTATTCTGCTCAACGAGCAAGGCGAGGTCGTGGCTTCGCATACCGAAAAGCTCAACGTGTCGCGTCCGCACCCTTTATGGTCTGAACAAGATCCTGAGCACTGGTGGCTGGCGACGGACCGCGCGATGAAAGCGCTGGGCGCGCAGCACTCGCTGCGCGAAGTCAAAGCGTTAGGTATTGCGGGCCAGATGCACGGCGCGACGCTGCTGGATAAGCAACAGCGCGTCCTGCGCCCGGCAATTTTATGGAATGATGGCCGCTGCGGTGAAGAGTGCGCGCTGCTGGAAGAGAACGTCAGCCGTTCGCGGCAGATAACCGGCAACCTGATGATGCCGGGATTTACCGCGCCGAAGCTGCTGTGGGTACAACGTCACGAGCCTGAGATCTTCAAACAGGTCGATAAAGTCCTGCTGCCAAAAGATTATTTACGTTTGCGCATGACCGGTGAGTTTGCCAGCGATATGTCCGATGCCGCCGGAACGATGTGGATGGACGTGGCGCGCCGCGACTGGAGCGATGAGATGCTCGCCGCCTGCGGTCTGAGCCGCGATAACATGCCGGCGCTGTTCGAAGGATGTGAAGTGACGGGTTCGCTGCGCCCGGCCGTCGCGCAGTCGTGGAATATGCCGGAAGCGCTGGTGGTAGCCGGCGGCGGCGACAACGCGGCGGGGGCAGTGGGTGTTGGCATGGCGGATGCGGGCCAGGCGATGCTGTCGCTGGGGACCTCCGGCGTCTACTTTGCCGTCAGCGACGGCTTTCTTAGCAAGCCGGAAAGCGCCGTACACAGTTTCTGCCACGCGCTGCCCGGGCGCTGGCATCTGATGTCGGTCATGCTGAGCGCAGCTTCCTGCCTCGATTGGGCGGCGACATTAACCGGCCTCGGCACGGTTCCGGCGCTGATTGCGGCGGCGGAAGCGGCGAACGACGATGCCGATCCGGTCTGGTTCCTGCCCTACCTCTCCGGTGAACGTACGCCGCACAATAATCCGCAGGCCAAAGGCGTCTTTTTCGGCCTGACTCATCAACATGGTCCGGCGGAACTGGCGCGGGCGGTGCTGGAGGGCGTCGGTTATGCGCTGGCGGACGGTATGGATGTGGTTCACGCCTGCGGCGTGAAGCCCGAGAGCGTCACGCTTATCGGCGGCGGCGCGCGCAGCGCCTACTGGCGGCAAATGCTGGCGGATATTAGCGGCCAGCAGCTGGATTTCCGCACCGGCGGTGACGTCGGCCCGGCGCTTGGCGCGGCGCGGCTGGCCCAGCTGGCGTTGCATCAAAATATCGCGTTTTCCGATCTACTTCCTCAGCTCCCGCTGGAACAGGCTCATCGTCCTGATGCCGAACGCTTTGCTCGTTACGCCCCTCGCCGGGAAACCTTCCGCCAGATTTATCAGCAGCTTTTACCGCTGATGTCCTGATTCTTTCGCCCCTGTCGATGGGGCGAATTCATCTCTTGAATGTTTTTAAATTCATGTAGTTATCGAGTGTATTTATATATTCCGAATTTGTCGTTTCAGGGACGAAAAGTACGGATAAACGCATCCTGCCAGTCCACAATGGGGCCTGTCTTATGCCAGGGAGGCACCATGAAAAACAATCTTATTGCAAGGCTGTTGATGTCTGTTGGCGCACTGGTTTATCTGGTGGGAATCTGGCGAACCTGCCCATTATTTAGCGGTAAAGGCTATTTTCTGGGCGTTCTGGTCATGGGGATGTTTGCTGTGCTCACGCATCAGCGAACGGCGCAGGAAGCACAGCGAGACGGCGATTTTATCTCGCTGTGCCGGCTGGTGCTGCTGCTGTCGGCGGGATTGCTGCTGGTCGGCGCCTGGTTTGTCCCGGCTCCGTGGCGTGAAAAAAGTATTTACGTGATGGCGTGGTTTGTCTGTATGTACGGTGCGTCGGCAACGCCTTATCCCGCTAAAGTCACGGATAAAGCTCGCAATAACTCAGTGGAATAAGCTGTCAGCGGACAGCGAAGAGAGGTAGTTACAAATGGAAACGAAAGCGACGACATATTCACCCGCGTTTCATCTGATCTCATGGATTGCGCTGGTTGGCGGCATCCTGACGTATCTGATTGGCCTGTGGAACGCGCAGATGGAGCTCAATGAAAAGGGCTACTATTTTGCCGTACTGGTTCTGGGGCTTTTTTCCGCCGCCTCTTATCAAAAGACGGTGCGTGATAAATACGAAAAGATCCCAACCACTACGATGTATTACTTGTCCTGCCTGATCGCCTTTGCGATTGCTGTGGGTCTGCTGGCGGTGGGATTGTGGAACGCAACGCTGATGCTCAGTGAGAAAGGCTTTTATGGCCTGGCGTTCTTTTTAAGCCTTTTCGGCGCCGTGGCGGTGCAGAAGAATATACGTGATGTCTGGGATCGTTCTTCTCTAAGCGAGGTCGGCGCAGTCACGGAAGAGCCCGCTGAGTAAACGACGGCGCCGGCGTTGAACCGCAGGCGCCGTTTTTCAGCTCACCAGCCGGCGGCTGTCAATGCGCTGTACCAACATTGATAGCGCCAGGCTGCCCAGCAGCGCAGCGCTGAATATCCAGGCAATATCCAACATTGGCCAGCGGGTCAGCTCAAGTCCGCTGGCGCGCAGCGCGTGAATAATCAGCGCATGAAACCCGTAAATGCCTAACGAATGGCGCGCAATAAGCGCAATAAACGGCAGCTGACGCGTATTGAGCGTATTTTTTACCAGCGTCAGCAGGGCGAGCGCGCAGACAAAAACCGCAGGGCCGCAGTATAAATACCAGGTATCACCAAAATCGCCGCGCCAGCGCAGTTCGTGCAGCGTGCCGCGTGATATTACCCATACTCCCGTGATGAATAGCCCAGCGCAGAGCGCAGTCAGCCATTTTTTATCGGTATCCAGCGTGCCGATTGCCCGCCCTAATACGCCGTACATCACGTAGTAGAACGTATCGCCGTTGATATAGAGATTGAGCGGCAGCCATTCAACGCCTGCGGCTTTCACCGGGACCATATTGGGGTTTGCCAGAATACCCAGCACCAGCATCAGCGCCAGCAGCATCCTGCCGCTCACCTGCTTAACCTGCACCAGCGGAGAAAGCAGGTAAATGACCACGATAGCGAAGAAGAACCACAGATGGTAGAACACCGGTTTCTGCAGCAAATTTCTCAGCGACAGTTCAACGTTGATGTGGGTAAACAAGGTGATATAGAGCAGCGACAGCGCGCTATAAAAGAGAATGCACAGCGCGATACGCAGAAAATGGCGGGGCTGGGCGCTGCGCTCGCCGAAAAACAGATAGCCTGAAATCATGAAAAACAGGGGGACGCTGACGCGAGATGCCGAGTTGAGGATATTGGCGAGATCCCACTCCAGCAGGCTGATGGTGTGCGGATGCGTGATATACCAGGTGGTACTATGAATCATGACCACCATCATGCAGGCAATGCCGCGCAAATGAGTAATCCAGTGAATTTTTTCCTGCATCAGTGCCTCTGTTTCTCCTTCTCAGAAAGGGTCTGACCGCCCTTATACGCTGGTATCGCAGTGGAATAATCCGAGTTTTTCGGCATAGACTTGTCGAGGTGTGGCCCAATTCGCACAATGTGCCGATTATTTAACGTAACCTGCACGATAACAATTTACTAACAAGGCGGTCGAGAAAAAATGGTGATGAAATATGTGTTTTCTGGACTACTGCTGTGCCTGCTGGCGGGCTGTAGCGCGACGCCGTCTCCGCCAGTGCAGAAGGCGCAGAAAGCACGGATAACGCCGCAGGCTACCCTCAATATGGCGCAGCTTTGCAAGGATAATGCCGCCGTTCGTTATAGTACAGGCGTGCGCCAGGTTGACATCAGCCATTTCGAGCAGTTTCAGGGGAGCTACGAGCTTTCGGGCAAGACTGCGCGGAATGAACGTTTTATCTGTTCTTTTGACCCGGACGGACAGTTTTTGCATCTTTCCATGCGCTAAACGCGCCCACGGTGGCGCTTATTTCCGCAATTTTCCCTAAACAATCCCGTTTCATACTGTATATCTCGCAGCCAGCGGGTATACTGGCTCCTTCCTTTAAATCCACACGTATCCAGCACGAAATCATATGCAAAAGTTTGATACCAGGACCTTCCAGGGCCTGATCCTGACCTTACAGGATTACTGGGCTCGCCAGGGCTGCACCATTGTTCAACCACTGGACATGGAAGTCGGCGCAGGCACCTCTCACCCGATGACCTGCTTACGCGCATTGGGTCCCGAGCCGATGGCGACCGCCTACGTGCAGCCTTCCCGCCGTCCGACCGATGGTCGCTACGGTGAAAACCCGAACCGTTTACAGCACTACTATCAGTTCCAGGTGGTGATAAAACCCTCTCCGGATAATATCCAGGAGCTGTACCTTGGGTCTCTGAAAGAGCTGGGTATGGATCCGACCATCCACGACATTCGCTTCGTCGAAGACAACTGGGAAAACCCGACGCTGGGCGCCTGGGGTCTGGGTTGGGAAGTGTGGCTGAACGGTATGGAAGTCACGCAGTTCACCTACTTCCAGCAGGTTGGCGGTCTGGAGTGTAAGCCGGTCACCGGCGAGATCACCTACGGTCTGGAACGTCTGGCGATGTATATCCAGGGTGTCGACAGCGTTTACGATCTGGTCTGGAGCGATGGCCCGCTGGGTAAAACGACCTACGGCGACGTGTTCCATCAGAACGAAGTGGAGCAATCCACCTATAACTTCGAATATGCCGACGTGGACTTCCTGTTCTCCTGCTTCGAGCAGTATGAGAAAGAAGCCCAGCAGCTGCTGGCGCTGGAAAACCCGCTGCCGCTGCCTGCCTACGAGCGCATTCTGAAAGCCGCCCATAGCTTTAACCTGCTGGACGCGCGTAAAGCCATCTCCGTCACCGAGCGTCAGCGCTATATCCTGCGCATTCGCACCCTGACCAAAGCAGTGGCTGAAGCTTACTATGCTTCCCGTGAAGCCCTGGGCTTCCCGATGTGCAACAAGAATAAATAAGAGGCGGCCATGTCTGAGAAAACTTTCCTGGTGGAAATCGGCACTGAAGAGCTGCCACCAAAAGCACTGCGCAGCCTGGCTGAATCCTTTGCTGCGAACGTGACCGCAGAGCTGGATAACGCTGGCCTCGCGCACGGTAAAGTTGAATGGTTTGCCGCACCGCGCCGTCTGGCGCTGAAGGTGGCGAATCTGGCGGCTGCGCAGGCAGACCGTGAAGTTGAAAAACGCGGCCCGGCGATTGCCCAGGCGTTTGACGCCAGCGGCCACCCGAGCAAAGCGGCCGAAGGCTGGGCGCGCGGCTGCGGTATCACCGTCGATCAGGCTGAACGTCTGACGACCGATAAAGGCGAATGGCTGCTGTATCGTGCCCACGTGAAAGGCGAGAGCACCGAAGCGCTGCTGCCGAACATGATCGCGACCTCGCTGGCGAAGCTGCCGATCCCGAAACTGATGCGCTGGGGCGCGTCCGACGTCCACTTCGTGCGTCCGGTTCATACCGTGACCCTGCTGCTGGGCGACAAAGTGATCCCAGCCACCATTCTGGGCGTGCAGTCCGATCGCGTTATTCGCGGCCACCGCTTTATGGGTGAGGCGGAGTTCACTATCGACAATGCCGATCAGTATCCGCAGATCCTGCTGGAGCGCGGTAAAGTCATCGCCGATTACGAACAGCGTAAAGCCAAAATTAAAGCCGATGCGGAAGAAGCGGCGCGTAAAATTGGCGGCAACGCCGATCTGAGCGAAAGCCTGCTGGAAGAGGTGACTTCACTGGTGGAATGGCCGGTGGTCCTCACCGCGAAGTTCGAAGAAAAATTCCTTGCGGTGCCTGCCGAAGCGCTGGTTTACACCATGAAAGGGGACCAGAAGTACTTCCCGGTTTACGACAACGCGGGCAAGCTGCTGCCGAATTTTATCTTCGTCGCCAACATCGAATCGAAAGATCCGACCCAGATTATTTCCGGTAACGAAAAAGTGGTGCGTCCGCGTCTGGCGGACGCTGAGTTCTTCTTCAATACCGACCGTAAAAAACGTCTGGAAGATAACCTTCCTCGCCTGCAAACCGTGCTGTTCCAGCAGCAGCTGGGTACGCTGCGCGATAAGACCGATCGTATTCAGGCGCTGGCCGGCTGGATCGCTGAGCAGATTGGCGCGGACGTCAATCATGCTACCCGCGCGGGCCTGCTCTCCAAGTGCGATCTGATGACCAACATGGTCTTCGAGTTCACCGACACGCAGGGCGTGATGGGGATGCACTACGCGCGCCATGATGGCGAAGCGGAAGACGTTGCCGTTGCCCTGAACGAGCAGTATCAGCCGCGTTTTGCCGGCGATGACCTGCCGTCTAACCCGGTGGCCTGCGCCGTGGCGATTGCTGATAAGATGGACACCCTGGCGGGTATCTTCGGTATCGGTCAGCATCCGAAAGGCGATAAAGACCCGTTTGCGCTGCGTCGTGCCGCGCTGGGCGTGCTGCGTATCATCGTTGAGAAGAACCTGAATCTGGATCTGCAAACGCTGACTGAAGAAGCGGTGCGTCTGTACGGCGACAAGCTGACGAATGGCAACGTGGTCGACGATGTTATCGACTTCATGCTGGGACGCTTCCGCGCCTGGTATCAGGATGAAGGCTATACCGTCGACACGATTCAGGCGGTACTGGCGCGTCGTCCAACCCGTCCGGCAGACTTCGATGCGCGTATGAAGGCGGTTTCCCACTTCCGTACCCTCGAAGAGTCCTCCGCCCTGGCGGCGGCGAACAAGCGTGTATCCAACATTCTGGCGAAATCAGACGTGACGCTGAACGATATCGTTCACGCCTCCGTACTGAAAGAAGCGGCTGAAATCAAGCTGGCAGGCAATTTAGTCGTGCTGCGCGATAAGCTGCAGCCGTACTTCGCCGAAGGGCGTTACCAGGATGCGCTGATTGAGCTGGCGTCCCTGCGCGAGCCGGTGGATGAGTTCTTCGAGAACGTGATGGTGAACGCAGAAGACCAGGATGTGCGCGTAAACCGACTGACGCTGCTGTCCAAGCTGCGCGATCTGTTCCTGCAGGTAGCGGATATTTCCCTGCTGCAGTAAGTGAATGGGTAATAATAAAAAACCTGCCTGCGGGCAGGTTTTTTTATACTAAAAATATAAGTAAGTGAACCATTAATAATTCGCTGATTGATATTTTCGTTATTTTCATTGATTGCCGGGAATTATTTTAGGAATATGCCAACGTAGTCTGGTCAGATATTTACGGTAGAATGCTGACGGGTGCTTGAGACTGTTTGTCTCAGGCGTTCAGCGGGAGACAAACAGAGAAAAGCCCCACCTGATGATAAATCAAAGTGAGGCTCCCCTATGCATGAACACCATAAGAGTAGCCTCTTACCTGTTGAAAATCAACACGGGAGGCGAGGAATGCCGCAAAAGTATCTGTTGTTTAGCTTAATAGTGATTTGCTTCACTATTTTATTATTTACCTGGATGGTGCGTGATTCGCTGTGTGAATTACAGCTCAGGCAGGGGAATATTGAGCTGATGGCGTTCTTAGCCTGTGGGATTAAAACGTAAGAGACGGTGGCGGAGAGCGATCTCCGCCATTCTTACGGCGTTAAGCATTCTTATAGCACCCTGTTTTTTTCATGAAATCATTTATTTCGCCTCCTGAAACCAGGAGGCTTTTTTTCCGGATTCACGGCCTGTCGAAAAAACAGGCTTGAAATGTATACCGGGGTATGGCTATCCTATGGCCCGACGAATCCCTCGTCTCACCGGAGAGCACGCGCCAAATGAACAAACACGACTGATGAATTTCACGCCTTGCTTCGCGCTATTTGCGAGCAGGGGAGGTATTGATTTCATTCAGGAGTGCTTATGGCTCATTGTGCCCGGTCCCCCTCTTTTCTTTTGCATCAGGTCACCTGTCAGTTAGCGACGGGAGATACGCTTTTTGGTCCGCTGAATTTATCGCTGGAAGGCACCCTCTGCGGGCTTGTCGGGCGCAATGGCGTCGGTAAAACCCGATTATTGCGTTTGCTGGCGGGCCTGGACTCGCCGTCGAGCGGCCATATCGAACGTGTGGCTTCGGTGAGCTACGTTGCTCAGCAGCATGTCATGTTTCCTGATACGACGCTGGCGGAATGGCTTGGCGTCGAATTCGTTTTTTCTGCTCTGGCTCGTCTTGAACGGGGCGAAGGGCGAGCCGACGATCTTGAACGTCTTGATGGCTTTTGGGATCTCCCGGAGCGCCTGAATGCAGGATTCCAGGCCGCTGGCTTAGGAGAATTTTCCCCCGGACGGCTCGCCTCTTCGCTGAGCGGCGGGGAAAGAGTGAAGGCGCAGCTGTGCGGAGCGTTCCTGTCCGACGCGGATTTCCTCCTGCTTGACGAACCCACCAACCATCTCGACCGACAAGGCCGCGCGTGGCTATATCAGCAGCTTGAGCAATGGCGAGGAGGGGCGTTGATCGCCAGCCACGATCGGGAGCTACTGACCCAAATGCCGCGCATCCTCGAGCTGGCATCCGCGGCTTTGCGCAGCTACGGCGGCAATTATGTGGATTATCAGCAGCAGCGTGAGCTGGAGCAGCAGGCGGCTCGCGCCGCGCTGGAGCATGCGGTTACTGAAAGGCGACGAACCCGGGCGCGGATGCAAAAAGAGCACGATGCCTGCCGGCGCCGCTCGGCGCAGACGTTGCGCACTATCGACACGCTCAATATCGCTTCATTTGAGCGTGTTGCCTGGAAAGGGGCGGCAAAAGAGCGTCCCGGCACCCTTAAGCGCCAGCATCGTGAACAAAGCAGCATCCTCAACGATGCGATAGAGCAGGCGCGTGAGCGGGTAGAGGAAGACAACCCGGTGATGTTTACTCTGCCCGGTAGCCTAGTCGCTGCGGGAAAGCAGGTGCTGGAGCTGGACGCGTTGCGGCTGACCCATTCACCGATGGCAGCGCTGGACTGGCGTATAGATGGGCCGATGCGCGTGGCGCTGCGCGGCCCTAACGGCTGCGGTAAAACAACGTTGCTTAAAACGCTGCTGGGCCTGCAGCCGCCGCTCTCAGGAAGCTGCCGCTTATCGGTCAACGCGGCGTATCTGGATCAGCATCTGAGCCAGCTGGACCTGTCATTGTCCATCATGGCGCACCTGAATCTCGGTGATACGCCCTTAGAAGAAGGTGTGCTGCGCAGCCAGCTGGCGCAGCTACAGCTGGGGGCGGACAAAGTCCATCTACCGCTATCGGTTCTGAGCGGAGGCGAAAGATTAAAAGCGGCGCTGGCCTGCGTGCTCTGGCGACGGGAGGCTACGCAGCTGCTGCTGTTGGATGAGCCCACTAACCATCTGGACCTGGCGTCCACTCTGGCGATTGAAAAAGCGCTGGCACAGTTTCCCGGCGCGATGCTGGTGGTGTCGCATGATGAAGCTTTTTTACGGGCGCTGAAGCTGACCCATTGCCTGGCATGGCGGGAAGAGGGCTGGAGCGTTGAGAGGCTATAAATGCAAAAAACCGCCATCGATGGATGGCGGTGACTTAAGGCGCAAATAAAAAAATCCCCGCCGTTTGGCAGGGACTTAATAATTTTGAGCTTTTTAAGCTTACAGGCTGGTTACGTTGCCAGCTGCCGGGCCTTTAGCGCCGCTTTCGATGGTGAAGGAAACTTTCTGACCTTCGTCCAGAGATTTGTAGCCTTCGTTCTGGATAGCAGAGAAGTGTACGAACACGTCTTTAGAACCATCGTCAGGAGTGATGAAGCCAAAGCCTTTGTCAGCGTTGAACCATTTTACGATACCAGTCATTTTACCGGACATAGTGAATTACCTTTAAAAAAATAAATGAGCCTTGCGGCGTTACGGTCTGGACTACAGATTTAAAGCGATAAAGGGAAAGTTCACTACCGGGGTATCAACGGATAACCTTTGAAGGACTGCTCTATTCGAATGCTCTGTGGTCTTTACTTCAAACCTGCGAGCATTAACGCATGTTCACGTTGTGATAGCAAACTTTTTTTTCGTTGGCATGAAAACGGTCCTTTGGCAGGACCGCTAGCCGAAACCCATAAACGCTAAAATTATGAATCAATAAGCTGTCTTGAAAGCTGCGGATTCGCCTGGATCAGGCGCATCAGCTTAAGCTCTGTGGGAGAAGGCCTTACGCGTCTCGATTCCCACTCTTGTACCATTGCTACGCTGACGCCCATGGCGTTGGCAAAATCATCTATTTTCAGCCCGGTACCTTTGCGTAGCTGGTCAAATTCAATGCATGCGGCGGGCTTACGCGTCAGCGAGGCCGCCTGAGCCTGATCTTTAAAAATAATTTGTTCAAGGTTGCTCAGCAGTTCAAATGCAGGATCTTTATATTCCATTGAGAACTCCTCTCTTTCATACGGCGGAGGGTGAATTATGTAGAGCCTCTTAAGAATAGTCGGAAAAAAAGGCCAGGAATGCTTACCCTGGTAATTATTTATCACCCGAGGTTCTTTCGCGCCGCGTCGGACGATATAACATGCTGAAAAGTAATAGAGAGAGCCGATAAGCAAATTATTGTAAACAGATAAGAAGAAAAGCGGAAAAGGCCAGCGCGCGCCCGCTGGCCGGTGAGTTACGCCTTTTGGAGCTTCTCCACTTCACCCTGGGCCGCCGGAGGTTGCCGTTGGCCAAGCTTATATTTGACCAGCAGCGCGGTGGCCGACAGGAAGGCCGGGATTGCCAGCAAGGAGAAAATCGTTTCGAAAGAGAGCTGGGCCTGCATCAGGAACGCACCGCTAAAGGCGCCGAGAATGCCACCAAATCGACCAATCCCTAACATCCAGGCCACGCCGGTCGCGCGTCCCTGGGTGGGATAGAAACCGGCGGCCAGCGCAGGCATTGATGATTGCGCGCCGTTCATAATGCTGCCGGCGATAAATACCATTATCCCCATCAGCAGCAGGTTATGGGTCGAGAAACCAACCAGACAAACGAACACGCCGGTCAGCAGCCAGCCCACGGCCACCACTTTGTTTGGGTTGAGCTTATCCATCAGAGCGCCGAGGATAAGCACGCCAATCCCGCCACCCAGCGGGAACAGCGCGGTGATAATAGAGGCCTGGCTCATCGTCGCACCGGTTTCGCGGATGAGCAGCGGCAGCCAGCTGGTCAGCAAATAGAAGATCAGCAGGCCCATAAAGTAGGTCAGGCACAGCATGACGGTGCCGACGGCGTAGCGCGGTGAGAAAATCACGCCGATGGACGATTTCTCCTTTACCTGGCCCGCTTCGCGTAGTTCAAATTCCGCCTGCTCGGGAACAGGCGCGATGCGGCGCAGGATCGCGGCGATACGCTGGGCAGGCTGGCGTTTGACCACCATATAGCGCGCGGATTCCGGCAGAAGAAAGATCAGCACTACCGCCAGCAGCAGCGGCATCACGCCGCCAAGCACCAGCACGCTTTGCCAGCCGTAATGGGGGATCATCCAGGCGGAGAGGAAGCCGCCCAGCGAGGAGCCCATCGGAAAGCCGACGAACATCAGGTTAACCATCAGCGCCCTACGCCGCTCTGGGGCGTATTCGCTCATCAGCGTCGCGGCGTTCGGCATGGCGGCACCCAGCCCAAGGCCGGTAAGAAAACGCAGCAGCGTCAGCTGGTTAAGGCTGGTAGCAAAGGCGGTCAGCAGGCTGAAGCCACCGAAAACCACGATGGACATAATCAGAACTTTTTTCCGCCCAACGCGGTCGGCGAGCGGTCCGGCGGTCAGCGCACCGACCGCGAGCCCGACTAAGGCGGCGCTCATGACCGGGCCTAACGCCGATTTTTCGACGCCCCATTCCTGCACCAGGTCAGAGGCGATAAAGCCGATTATCGCGGTATCGAATCCGTCCATCGCGACGGTGATAAAACATAAGGCCAGAATCATCCACTGGTATTTCGTGAAGGGATGTTCATTGATAAAAGCCTGAATATCGATGGTTGTTTTCTTCATGCGGCATTCCTGGCAGGCAGAGCGGGGGACAGAGATAGATTATTGTTATCTCCCTCGCGGTCGTTGATGTTGTTTGTGCGATTATCGAACAAAAAGCCGTTAATCGCTCATTTAATAAAATCATCGAACGGCGGTTCAGGCAATGCAGGCGAAAAGGGAAGCGTGCGATTATCGTCCACTTTGCGACCCTTGCAGAAGAGAGAATAGATTAATAATAACAAAATCAATTTGTTAAGCGTTTCAGCCGAATGCCGGATGATAGCGGTAATTGTGATGAACTTAACAGCCGACGCGACTGGTCGCTAAAACGCTAAAAAACCGGCTTTCAGGGAGGAAGATTGTCAGGAAAAGGTATCCTGCAAGGCCGACCTGGACTATCCTTGTCAGCGTCTGGCACGTGTGTGTCTGTTTGCGCTTTTTTTGGCTGAAAGGAGTAAAAAAATGGCGACAGGAAAGTCCTGCTCTCGCTGGTTTGCGGCTATTGCGGCCCTGTTAATGGTGGTTAGCCTGAGTGGGTGTTTTGATAAAGAAGGCGATCAGCGCAAAGCGTTTATCGACTTCCTGCAAAATACGGCAATGCGTAGCGGCGAACGTCTGCCGACGCTGACCGCCGATCAGAAAAAACAGTTCGGGCCTTTCGTTTCCGATTACGCGGTGATTTACGGCTATTCACAGCAGGTAAGCCAGGCGATGGATGCGGGTTTGCGTCCGGTGGTTGATAGCGTGAACGCGATCCGCGTACCGCAGGATTATGTTACCCAGCGCGAACCGCTGCGTCAGGCAAACGGCGCTTTGGGCGTACTGAGCCAGCAGCTGGAGAACGCAAAAATACAGGCGGATGCCGCCCACGGCGCGCTGAAACAGGGCGACGATCTCAAGCCGGTCTTCGACCAGGTCTATAACAAAGTCGTGACGGCGCCGGCGAATGCGCTACAGCCGTTAATTCCGGCAGCGCAGGTATTTACCCAACAGCTGGTGCAGGTGGGTGATTTTATCGCTCAGCAAGAAACCCAGGTCAGCTTTGTGGCGAACGGTATTCAGTTCCCGACTTCGCAGCAGGCCAGTCAGTACAATACGCTGATTGGGCCGCTGGCCGCTCAGCACCAGGCCTTTAATCAGGCGTGGACCGCGGCAGTTAACGCGACGCGTTAACGGCTCTGACAGCCCGGGCAAGGCTTCACCTTAGCCCGGGTTTTCTTTTTTCACTTCTCACTTCACCTGTGGATTCACGCAGTTCTTCTCAACGTTGCCGTTCAGGGCATCAATCAGATTATCCACCGCGCAGGCCGCCATGTTATAGCGGGTTTCATGCGTGGCCGAGCCAATATGCGGCACGGCGACCACGTTTGGCATATTCAGCAGCGGGGAGTCTTTCGCCAGCGGCTCTTGTTCGAAAACGTCGAGGCCGGCGGCATGAATTTCACCTTCCTGCAGTGCGGCAATCAGCGCTTTCTCATCCACCACCGGGCCGCGCCCGGCGTTAATAAAGATGGCCGAGGGCTTCATTTTGGCAAACTGCGCTTTGCCGAACAGATGATGAGTCTCATCGGTCAGCGGCAGGATCAGACAGACAAAATCCGCTTCCTCCAGCAGGGTATCGAGATCGCAGTAGCGGGCGTTAAAGCGCTCCTCTGCCTGAGGGTGCTGGCGGCGGGCGTTGTAGAGGATCGGCATACCAAAGCCCGCGTGGGCGCGCTGGGCAAGCGCCATCCCGATACGCCCCATACCGACGATACCGAGGGTTTTATGGTGCACATCGTTGCCAAACCAGTCCGGACCGATGCTTTTGGTCCACTCGCCGGCCTTCACGCGGTTAGCCACCTCAACCACCCGACGCGCGGTGCTCAATACCAGCGCCATCACGGTATCGGCGACGGTCTCGGTCAGTACCGTCGGGGTGTGCATCAGCAGCACTTTACGCGCATTCAGCGCATCGACGTCGAAGTTGTCATAGCCGACGGAGATGGTCGAGGTCGCACGAAGCTTGGGCATTTTCTCCAGTAACGCGGTATCGACTTTTTCGCTGGAACCCAGCAGACCTACCGCTTCAGCGAACGCGTCGGCGTGCTGTGAAACGGTCTCCGGACGCAGGTTTTTCACCTGGGTGACGGTAAAGTGTTGTTCCAGACGCTGTTGCAGGTCGTCGGGAAGCGTTTTGTAGAGAATGACTGACGGCTTCATGCGGTTCTCCGTTGCGTTAAGGTTTCAGGCGTGACGTGCGCCGAGCGGAAGTTTTTGATTATTAGCAGGCTTAACAATCAAAGTAAGCCATACCGAGACGAAAAGCGCCACTCCCATGAAAATGTACGAGGCTGCGGGGCTGCCGGTGGTGCCGTTCAGGTAACCGACAAACCATGAGCCGAAGAACGAACCCAGCGCGCCCATGCTGTTAATCAGGGCCATGGCGCCTCCGGCGACGTTGCGCGGCAGCATCTCAGGAATGATGGCGAAGAACGGTCCGTAGGGGGCGTACATCGCCGCGCCGGCAATCACCAGCAGGGTATAAGAGACCCAGAAATGGTTGGCGCCAACGGCCCAGGAACCAATAAAGGCGAAGGCGGCAATCAGCAGCAGCGGCCAGACAAACAGCTTGCGGTTCTGCATTTTATCGGAGGCCCAGGAGACCACGATCATCGCGATGGTCGCCGCCAGATAGGGAACGGATGAGAGCCAGCCGACCTCGACCATGCCCATATTCTCGCCGCCGCTGCGGATAATTGACGGCAGCCACAGAACGAAACCGTAAACCCCGATGCTCCAGGCGAAATACTGCATGCACAGCAGGACAACGTTGCGCGAGCGGAAGGCTTCGCCGTAGTTGCGCACCGGTTTGATTCCCTGCTGTTCACGCTCCAGTTGCTCCTGCAACGCGGCTTTTTCGCTTTCCGCTAGCCAGTTGACCTGCGAAGGTTTGTCTTTTACCAGCACCCACCAGCAGAAGGCCCAAATCACCGCCGGAACGCCTTCGATAATAAACATTTCCCGCCAGCCGAAGGCCTGAATCAGGTAACCGGACACCACCGACATCCACAGCACCGTCACCGGGTTGCCGAGGATCAGGAAGGTATTGGCGCGAGAGCGTTCAGATTTAGTAAACCAGTTGCTGATGTAAATCAGCATCGCCGGCATGACCGCGGCCTCGACGACGCCGAGAATAAAGCGAATCGCCGCCAGCGCGGGAATATTGTGCACCATCCCGGTCAGCGAGGCGCAGGCGCCCCACAGGATCAGGCAGATAAAAATGAGTTTGCGTACGCTGCGGCGTTCGGCGTAAATCGCGCCGGGGATCTGAAAGAAGAAGTAGCCGAGGAAGAACAGCGCCCCCAGCAGGGAGGAGATACCTTTGGTGATCCCCAGATCTTCAGTAATACCGGCCGCCGAAGCGAAGCTGAAGTTAGCGCGGTCAAGATATGCCAGGCTATACGTGATAAACACGATAGGCATGATGTACCACCAGCGTTTTGTTGCATTCGTCGAACTATTCATAGGTTTGCCTCTGTGAGTGAGGTGACGCTCATCATAGAAAAGATCCGTTACGCCGCGCTGCATGTAGGGTACAGAACGGCCTGACGTTGTGCTGAATCTGCTTACTCGCCCAGCGCCTCACGCGTGGGTAAGCCTTCGCTATCGCCCTGGACCTGAATGGCCAGTGAGCCGATTTTGTTTCCGCGTTTCACCGCCTGCGGCAGCGGTTTTCCTTCCAGCAGGGCGCTAATCACCCCGACGGCAAAGCCATCGCCGGCGCCAACGGTATCGACGACGTTATCCACTTTTATCGCCGCAACGGCCCCCTGTTCGCCATCGGCGGTTTTATACCAGGCGCCGTCGGAGCCGGTTTTTATGATGACCGCGCGAACGCCGTGGCTGAGATAAAAGTCCGCAATGGCTTCCGGCGTTTGCTGGCCGGTCAGAATCATGCCTTCTTTCAACCCCGGCAGAACCCAGTCGGCCTGAAACGCAAGGCGGTTAAGCTTCTCGACCATCTCGGCTTCGCTTTTCCACAGCGTGGGCCGCAGGTTGGGGTCGAACGAAATCGTTTTTCCCTGCGCTTTCATGGTGCGCGCCGCGCGGTCCAGCAGGGCGTATGAGCTTTCCGACAGCGCGGCGGCCACGCCGCTTAAGTGCAGGTGACGGGCGCTGGCGAAGTATGATTCGTTAAAATCATCCGGCGACAGATGGCTGGCGGCAGAGCCTTTGCGAAAATATTCCACGATGGGATCGGTTCCATTTTCGACTTTAGATTTCAGCTGAAAGCCGGTAGCGTAGCGGCCATCGGTGCTCACGCCGCGGGCGTCGATCCCCTCTTTCGCCAGCGCCGTGAGGACGAAGCGGCCAAAGCTGTCCGCGCCGACGCGGCTTACCCAGCCGACGCTTAAGCCGAGGCGGGCCAGCCCGGTCGCGACGTTCAGTTCCGCGCCCGCCACGCGCTTCATAAAATGTTCTACTTCAGCCAGTTCGCCGGTTTCGGTGGCGACAAACATCGCCATGGCTTCGCCTATCGTGATGACATCTAACGCTTTTTGCATAACTTAATCCTCGCGTAACAGGTTGACGTAGCGGCGGGTCACGGCCGTCAGGTCATGGCCAGTCAGCGGAAATTCGATCCCGCGCGGGGCGTCTGCGGGCAGATTGTCGAGCAGCGCCAGCCAGCGCCCGGACGCTTCATCCGGCGGTACGGCGCGAAACTGCGAATGGTGCGGCTCAGCCGCCTTTACATGAATATAGCTGACGGCAGGCGCCAGGTGGCGCGCGGCCTCTTCCGGCGAGTCGCCAACCCATAGCCAGTTGCCCATATCAAAGGTGAGGGTGATCGGCAGCTGGTTAACCCGACAGGCGGCCTTGAAGCGCTGCATCGGCGCCAGCTGGCCGCAGTCGGTTTGATCGTTTTCCACCACCAGCGCCATGCCGCTCTCGCGCAGGATATCGCGCAGGGTGTCCAGATCGTTTTGGTGGGTAAAGCGGCCCAGTGAGAGCTTCAGCCACAGCGCGTTAAGGGTCTGCGCTTCCTGCAAAAAGTCGGCGAGGCGCGGGTTGAGCGAGCCGTCAGCGGTAAACAGGGCTTCCGGCGCGGAATAGCAAACCAGCAGGCCGCGGCGCTCAATATCGGCGGCCAGTTCCGGCAGGCGGTTCAGCTCATCCGCGCTGAACAGTTCCCGGCGGATCTCTACGCCGTCGGCGCCGGAGCCGGCGATAAACGGCAGGACGGCGGACTGCCCGCCCAGCGCTTTAACACGGTCATTCCCGTACGCGGCGGTAACGACAATAATCTTTCTGGCCATCCTAATACTCCCGACGATAATCTGATGCGTTGTTTATTACGCTAGATGGTATCGGTTCCAAAGCAAAGGCCAGGATGTCTAATTTATGATCGCCATCACGAAGGATCGTTAGCGGGAGGTGGAGCCTCTGACGATCAGCTCGCCGGAAAACACCCGTTCGCAGACCGGGTCGTTGCTGCCTTCAATCCGACGCACCACCTGCTCGACGGCGGCGAAGCCAATCTGCCAGGTCGGCTGTTTGAGCGTGGTGATCCCCACGCCAGCCAGCTCGGCCCACTCCAGTTCATCGAAGCCCAGCAGGCCGATATCGCTGCCCCAAATCAGGCCAACGCGTTTAAGGGAGCGTGCCACTTGCAGGGTCAGCGCGCCGTTGGCGGAAATCACCGCCTTGCGCATGCCGCGATGGTGGGAGTGGAAGTGACGCAGGACGTTATCCAGCATCGCGCCATCGTTCAACGGTACTTCGGCGTTTTCCGCGACAATACCGGTATGGCGCAGGAGGGTCTGGCGAAACGCGCTCAGGCGCTCGCGGCGGGTATTGACCGAGCCGAGGGGTTCGCTAAGGAACAGCAGGGCTTCGAAGCCCTTTTCCACCAGGTGTTCGGTGGCGGTGGTGGCGGCCTGGGTATTATCGAGGCCGACGACATCGCAGGCGAATTCCGGAATTTTGCGGTCGATAAGCACCATTGGCAGCGCCGACTGCTGCAGGCGGTTGAGGCCGTCCTCGCGCATCCCGACCGCGTTGACCACGATCCCCTCCACCTGATAGCTGCGCAGCAGGTCGAGATAGTGCAGCTCCTGGTCCAGCTCATTGTTGGTATTACATACCAGCAGGGTAAATCCTTTTTCGCGACAGGCGGCTTCAATGCCGCTGAGCACGTTGACGGAGTAGGGGTTGGTGATATCGGCGATGATCAGGCCGATCAGCCGGGTACGGCCATGCTTCAGGCCGCGGGCCATCAGGCTGGGACGATAGTCGAGCTCGGCAATGGCTTTTTCAATGCGCCCCAGCAGATCGTCGGAAAGCAGATGCTTCTCGCCGTTCAGATAGCGTGAAATGCTGGTTTTACCGGTCTTTGCGGCTTTCGCCACATCGCTAATGGTTGCTCGCGCCGCTTTCGCCATGGTGGCTTCCTTTGCTGAAATCTGCACACACCTTAGCGCGAAAATTCGCTATATCAAGCATTTTGCCCGGCGAGTCGCCGGGCAAAGAGGGCATTACTGCAGCGGACTGAGGGTAATTTCAACGCGGCGGTTCTGCGCTTTGCCTTCCGCCGTGCTGTTGCTGGCGATCGGGTTCGCCGGGCCCATACCGGTTGTGCGGATGCGATTAGCCGCCACGCCCTGGGTAATAAGCGCGCTGGCGACGCTCTCCGCGCGCTGCTGAGAGAGGCGCATGTTCAGATCCTGGCTGCCGGTGCTGTCGGTATAACCCACTACGTTAACGGCGGTTTTGTCATACTCTTTCAGCACCATCGCCACGCCGGTGAGGGTATTGGCGCCCGCGGGTTTCAGGTTGGCGCTGCTGCTGTCGAAAGTCACATTGTTCGGCATGTTCAGCACGATATTGTCGCCGTTTCGCGTCACGCTTACGCCGGTTCCCTGCATTTTCTCGCGCAGCTTCGCTTCCTGCACGTCCATATAGTAACCGATGCCGCCGCCCAGCGCCGCGCCGGCCGCTGCGCCGATCAGCGCGCCTTTGCCGCGGTCATGTTTGGAAGAGGAGAGCGCCCCAACGCCTGCGCCGACTAACGAACCAATGCCCGCGCCGATCCCGGATTTACCCGCTTCGCGCTCCCCGGTATAGGGATTGGTGGTACAGCCAGAAATGGCCAGTGCGCCGCTAACGACAGCCGCAATCATGAGTACGCGTTTTTTCATCTTATTTCCTTAATCCTTTTTATTCTTTGCCACAGCGACCGTGACGGTTGATTATGACGCCCGAAACCGGAGAAAATTCCGCAGAGAGCATCTCAATTTGTAAATAACATTGAACGGCTGAATAACGTGCCGTCACCACACCTGCTATCGCTGACCAGGAGCCCGCATTGCCAACCTCATCTGCTACCAAAACTATCCTGACCGCAGCCCATTGGGGGCCAATGCTGGTCGAAACCGATGGCGAGAACGTCATCTCTTCGCGCGGGGCGCTTGATACCCCTTTCCCCAACTCGCTGCAAACCGCAGTGCGCGATCAGGTGCATAGCAAAACCCGCGTACGTTATCCGATGGTGCGTAAGGGATTTCTCGCCTCGCCAGAAAGCCCACAAGGCGTGCGCGGGCAGGATGAGTTTGTGCGGGTGAGCTGGGAGCAGGCGCTGGATCTGATTCACGCCCAGCACCGGCGCATTCGCGAAAGCTACGGCCCGGCGTCGATTTTTGCGGGCTCCTACGGCTGGCGCTCAAATGGCGTACTGCACAAAGCGGCGACGCTGCTTCAGCGCTATATGAGCCTGGCGGGTGGCTATACCGGGCATCTGGGCGATTATTCCACCGGCGCGGCCCAGGCGATCATGCCGTACGTGGTTGGCGGTAATGAGGTTTATCAGCAGCAGACCAGCTGGCCAATGGTGTTGGAACATAGCGATGTCGTGGTGCTGTGGAGCGCTAACCCATTAAATACGCTAAAAATTGCCTGGAACGCTTCCGATGAGCAGGGCATCCCGTGGTTCGATCGTCTGCGTCAGAGTGGGAAGCGGGTGATCTGCATCGATCCAATGCGATCGGAAACGGCGGAATTCTTTGGCGACGCGGCGGAGTGGATCGCCCCGCATATGGGCACCGACGTGGCGCTGATGCTCGGTATCGCCCATACGCTGGTGGAAAACGGCTGGCAGGATGACGCGTTTTTGGCCCGCTGCACCAGCGGCTATGACGTTTTCGCCCGCTATCTGACCGGGGAGAGCGACGGAACGGCAAAAACGGCGGAATGGGCGGCGGCGATCTGCGGCATTAGCGCGGAGAAAATTCGCGAACTGGCACAACTTTTCCACGAAAACACCACCATGTTGATGTCCGGCTGGGGAATGCAGCGCCAGCAGTTTGGCGAACAAAAACACTGGATGCTGGTGACCCTTGCCGCCATGCTCGGCCAGATAGGCACCCGGGGCGGGGGCTTTGGCCTTTCCTATCACTTTGCCAACGGCGGCAACCCTACGCGCCGCGCGGCGGTGCTGGCCTCAATGCAGGGCAGCGTGGCGGGCGGGACCGATGGAGTGGAAAAAATCCCGGTCGCGCGTATCGTTGAAGCGCTGGAAAACCCCGGAGCGTCTTATCAACATAACGGTATGGAACGCCGCTTCCCGGATATCCGCTTTATCTGGTGGGCGGGCGGCGCCAACTTTACCCACCATCAGGATACCAACCGGCTGATCCGCGCCTGGCAAAAACCGGAGCTTATCGTCATTTCCGAATGCTTCTGGACCGCCGCGGCGCGCCATGCCGATATCGTGCTGCCCGCGACGACCTCATTTGAACGCAACGATATGACCATGACCGGCGACTACAGCAACCAGCATCTGGTGCCGATGAAGCGGGTGGTCGCGCCGCGCGATGAAGCGCGCGATGATTTCGAGGTCTTCGCCGACCTCAGCGAGCGCTGGGAAGCGGGCGGTCGGGAGCGCTTCACCGAGGGTAAAAACGATCTGCAGTGGCTGGAGACGTTTTACCAGATTGCCGCCCAGCGCGG
The DNA here is from genome assembly GCF_040062275.1 of Klebsiella sp. GW_Kp182. Classification (NCBI taxonomy): domain Bacteria; kingdom Pseudomonadati; phylum Pseudomonadota; class Gammaproteobacteria; order Enterobacterales; family Enterobacteriaceae; genus Klebsiella; species Klebsiella sp. GW_Kp182. The sequence goes on from NZ_JBEAFQ010000078.1 coordinate 42,154, forward strand.
GGCGGCGCAGCAGGTTACGCTGCCGCCGTTCGCCCAGTTCTGGCAGGATAATCAGCTGATTGAAATGCCGGAGAACCCCGAAAACGCGCGCTTCGCCCGCTTTGCCGCCTTCAAGGCCGATCCGCAGGCGAATCCGCTGAAAACCGCCAGCGGTAAAATTGAGATACACTCGCCGACCATCGCCGGGTTTGCTTATCCGGATTGCCCGCCGCACCCGATGTGGCTGGAGCCGGACGAATGGCACGGCAATGCGCAGAAAGGCCAGCTCCAGGTGCTGTCAGCGCATCCGGCGCACCGCCTCCACAGCCAGCTCAACCATACGTCGCTGCGCGAACAGTACGCGGTGGCGGGTCGTGAACCGTTAACCCTTCATCCGCGCGATGCGCAGGCGCGCAATATCGCCGATGGCGATCTGGTGCGGGTATGGAATTCACGCGGCCAGGTGCTGGCCGGCGCGGTAGTGACCGACGGCATTCGTCCCGGGGTTATCTGCTTGCACGAAGGAGCATGGCCCGATCTCGACCCTCAGGCGGGAATTTGCAAAAACGGTGCGGTGAACGTGCTGACCAAAGATATTCCGACATCGCGGCTGGGTAACGGCTGCGCCGGAAATACGGCGCTGGCCTGGCTGGAAAAGTATACCGGGCCCGAGCTTACGCTGACGGCATTTGATCCGCCGACCAATGCATAATCCAGGTCGGATGCTGGGTTTCATCCTGCCATGCGCAGTCTTCAATGCGGAAGCCCTGCGCATGGTAGAAATTCACCGCCTGAACGTTTTTCTGGTATACCTCAAGGGTTAGCCAACCGTAGTGTTTTTTGACTTCGCCGATCAGCGCGCTACCGATGCCCTGCCTGGCGGCATCCGGCGCGACGAACAGCGCGCCGATGAAGCGTGACTCCATCACGCTGATAAAACCCTTCAGCACGCCGTCCTGCTCCCATACCCAGGTTTGCGCGGAGGGCAGGTAAACGTCGCGCACTATCGCCAGGCTGTCATGCCAGTAGCTTTCGGCGATAAACGGATGCGCGTGGATCGTACTCTCAAGCCACAGCTCGAGCAGCGGGCCGGTTTCGTTAGCGTCCCAGTTACGAATCATCCTGGCCTCCTGAGCGACAGAAACAGTCGATGACGTGGTCGTTGACCAGACCGCAGGCCTGCATAAAGGAGTAGCAGATAGTGGAGCCGACAAACTTAAAGCCCCGTTTTTTCAGCGCTTTCGACAATGCGTCAGAAGCCGGGGTGGTTGTCGGGATCTCCGCCAGCGTGGCGGCGGCCGTCACCTGGGGGTGATTATCGACGAATGACCAGACGAAATCTGCGAAAGGTTCGCCATTTTTTTCCATCGCCAGGAAGGCGCGGGCGTTGCCGATGATGGCCTGAATTTTACCGCGATGGCGAATAATACCGGCGTCGAGAACCAGACGTTCAATGTCTTCTTCGTCCATTGCCGCGACGCGAACCGGATCAAACTGGTGAAAAGCGCGGCGGTAGTTTTCACGCTTTTTCAGCACGGTGATCCACGACAGTCCGGCCTGCTGGCCTTCGAGACAAATCATCTCAAACAGCTTGCGGGGATTCTTTTCAGCAACGCCCCACTCCTTGTCGTGGTACTCAATGTATAAAGGATCCTGACTGACCCATCCGCAACGTTGCATCTGTCTCTCCCTTTTGTGATAAAAACTCAGTCGTTCAACTTGACGGCTGAAAGATAAAGATAATAGTTAATACAGGGTTATTATTCCCCAAGCAGGGATAGGACACCCATAAAAAAAACACAGCAACCTTGCCGTTTCGGCTCTTTTTGGAGTCGCATTAATGATAATAAAGAAATGCAATGGCCTCCGGGTATTCCTGGTCCCGGCGTGCGTATCCGTCTGGGCGTCGTGTGTTGCCGGGGCGAATGCCTGGCAACAGGAATATATCGCTATCGATACAAAAAGTAATACTGCGGAACGCTATACATGGGACAGCGATCACCAACCGCGCTATGAAGATATTCTCGCGGAGCGGATAAATGCGTCCGACGATCCTTCCGGACTGGCGTTTAATCAGGCGGTCTCTCCGGTGGATAGCGCACGCGGTATGAGCGTTGGCTGGAATTTCTCTCTGACCGAGGGGATGACGTCCGGCCCGGTCGCCAGTTTACATTCCGATCTGACGTCGCCGCCGCTTACCCGCAATGCGGCCGGAACCGGCTATGTGAATACGCTGGGCTGGCGGGTTGATTATCAGAAGCTATGGGGCGTACATCCGTGGGCTCAGGTGAGCTATAACCAGGAGTTGACGACGGATTTCGGCGGGGCGAACCGCGCTCAGGACGGAGCCTGGCGGGACGTGACGCTGGGCGCAGATATGTCGCTCAACTCTCATCTTGCCGCCTGGGCGGCGCTGTCCCAGGCGGACAATTTACCCACCGGGGCAAACTATCTCTATTTAATGGGCGTGAGCGCCAATTTTTAATTTATTGTGGATACGCTGGCGGCGCTTGTGATTCGGCTCATCCCTGAGCCTCACCCGGATGGGGCTGCGGCATGCCGCCATTCTGCCACTCGAGTTATTCAGGCTAAATATGTAGCATAGTTGATACGTTTAATTTACTTTATCATTACAGCAATGACGCATCTTACAGCGGTAGCGGGCACTAACTTTTCGATAAATCGTTAAGGCGTGAATGTTTTGCAATGTCATTCATTCCGCCTTTAATGCATTTCATTCCGCGGTAGCGGCAGCTCATGCCTTTTTTCCCCAGACTTACAGGGGACTTCGTTATGGTGGCGGCAGTTAATTATTCAGGACAACTGCTATGAACGCTGCAAACCGTCAATACACCCGCTGGCTTACGCTGCTCGGCACTATCATTACGCAATTTGCGCTGGGATCGGTTTATACATGGAGTTTGTTCAATAGTTCGCTTTCCGCCAAGCTGGACGAACCGGTAAGCCAGGTGGCGTTTTCATTCGGCCTGTTAAGCCTCGGCCTGGCGCTCTCTTCATCCGTGGCCGGTAAATTACAGGAACGTTTCGGCGTTAAACGCGTCACCATGGCTTCCGGCGTCCTGCTGGGCCTCGGATTCTTCCTTACCGCGCATTCAAACAGCCTGATGATGCTGTGGCTGAGCGCGGGTCTGCTGGTTGGGCTGGCCGACGGTGCCGGCTATTTGCTGACGCTGTCGAACTGCGTTAAATGGTTCCCGGAACGTAAGGGACTGATTTCGGCTTTTTCCATCGGTGCTTACGGGCTTGGCAGCCTGGGTTTTAAATTTATTGATTCCCATCTGCTGGCGACGGTCGGCCTGGAAAAAACCTTTATTATCTGGGGCGCTATCGTGCTGGTGATGATCGTTTTTGGCGCGACGCTGATGACAGACGCGCCGAACCACACCGCTACCGCCAACAACGGCGTCGTCGAAAATGACTTCACCCTCGCCGAATCGATGCGTAAACCTCAGTACTGGATGCTGGCGGTGATGTTCCTGACCGCCTGCATGAGCGGCCTGTACGTGATTGGCGTGGCGAAAGATATCGCCCAGGGGATGGTGCACCTCGATGTTGCGACGGCTGCCAACGCGGTGACGGTGATCTCTATCGCTAACCTGAGCGGGCGCCTGGTTCTGGGCATTCTGTCCGATAAAATGTCCCGCATCCGGGTGATTACCATCGGACAGGTTGTCTCGCTTATCGGTATGGCGGCGCTGCTGTTCGCTCCGCTGAACGCCATGACGTTCTTCGCCGCTATCGCCTGCGTGGCCTTTAACTTCGGCGGTACGATTACCGTCTTCCCGTCGCTGGTCAGCGAGTTCTTTGGCCTCAATAACCTGGCGAAAAACTACGGCGTGATTTATCTCGGCTTTGGTATCGGCAGCATCTGCGGTTCGCTGATTGCTTCCCTGTTCGGCGGTTTCTACGTGACCTTCTGCGTCATCTTTGCGCTGCTGATTCTCTCTCTGGCGCTTTCGACAACGATTCGCCAGCCGAAAAGTGAAATTTACCACCAGGCTCACGCCTGAAACCGGGTGTTATCCCGGCCCCGATGATTAATTCCCTAAGCTAATAGTGCCAATCCAACCAAATGTTTTGTAAATGTTTGGTTGGATCACATTCCCTCCTGATACTTTTTCCTTCCGCTGTGGTCTACTTATCGCGCTTTGTAGAGGTTTCTTATAACCAAGCTAAACGCACTTTATTAACCTGCTTACTTATATCGCTTAAGTCGGGCGGTTTTATCTCTTCGTTTTCCAGGTTTTTTGCATGAAATACATTAAAACGATGACGCAGCTGAAGCTCAGTATCTGGCTGGCGCTGTACATCGGCTGGTTTATGAACGCTGCCGTATTCTTCCGCCGCTTCGAGGGGTACGCTCAGGAGTTTACCATCTGGAAAGGACTCTCAGGTGCAGTTGAGCTGATAGGGACCTTTCTGGTCACCTTCTTTCTGCTGCGTGTTTTGTCGCTGTTTGGCCGCCGGGTCTGGCGTATTCTCGCGACCATCGTCGTACTCTTCTCCGCCGCCGCCAGCTATTACATGACCTTCCTGAACGTGGTGATCGGCTACGGGATTATTGCCTCGGTGATGACCACTGACATCGACTTGTCCAGAGAGGTTATCGGCTGGCACCTGATTCTCTGGCTGGTGCTGATGAGCGCGCTGCCGCTGGTGCTTATCTGGAGCAACCGCTGTCGCTTCACCCTGCTGCGTCAAATTCGTACGCCCGGCCAGCGGATGAAGAATATTACTATCGTGCTGCTGGCTGGCCTGATGGTCTGGGGCCCTATTCGCTTGCTGGAGGTTCGTCAGAAGAACTTTGAGCGCAGTTCCGAAGTCGATCTGCCAAGCTATGGCGGGGTGGTGGCTAACTCCTATCTGCCGTCTAACTGGCTATCAGCGCTGGGGCTTTACGCGTGGGCGCAGGTGGACGAGTCTTCCGATAATAAATCCCTGATCAATCCGGCGAAAAAATTCACCTACGTTGAGCCGCAAGGGCTGGATGATACTTACGTGGTGTTTATCATCGGCGAAACCACCCGCTGGGACCATATGGGCATCCTGGGCTATAGCCGCAATACCACGCCTAAGCTGGCGCAGGAGAAAAACCTGGTCGCTTTCCGCGGATACTCCTGCGATACCGCTACTAAGCTGTCGCTGCGCTGTATGTTCGTTCGTCAGGGCGGAGCGGATGATAACCCGCAGCGGACGCTGAAAGAACAGAACGTCTTTGCCGTCCTGCACCAGCTCGGCTTTACCGGCAACCTGTACGCCATGCAGAGCGAGATGTGGTTCTACAGCAACACGATGGCGAACAATATCGCCTATCGCGAGCAGATTGGCGCTGAGCCGAGTAACCGCGGCAAGAGCGTTGACGATATGCTGCTGGTGGATGAGATGAAGCGCGGTCTGGCGAAGAATCCCAATGGTAAGCACCTGATTATTCTGCATACCAAAGGATCGCACTTTAACTATACCCAGCGCTATCCGCGCAGCTTTGCGCAGTGGAAGCCGGAGTGCGTCGGCGTCGATAATAAATGCTCGAAGGCTGAGCTGATTAACTCGTACGATAACAGCGTGACCTACGTCGATCACTTTATCGTCAGCGTGCTGGATCAGCTGCGGGACAAGAAGGCGATTGTTTTCTATGCGGCCGACCACGGCGAGTCCATCAACGAGCGCGAACACCTGCACGGTACGCCGCGCAAGATGGCGCCGCCGGAGCAGTTCCGCGTGCCGATGCTGGTGTGGATGTCGGATAAGTATCTGGCGTCGCCCGACCACGCAGCTTCTTTTGCGCGCCTGAAGCAGCAGGCGGCCATGAAGGTGCCGCGTCGTCACGTAGAGCTGTATGACACCATTATGGGCTGTCTTGGCTATACTTCGCCGGACGGCGGGATTAACCAATATAACAACTGGTGCCACGTTCCTGACGCTGCGGCGAAGAAGGAATAGCAGAGTGGCGAGTTTCTCGCCGCTTGAGCGACTTTTTCATAATAAGGCATTGACGGGTGTGTATCGCAGCAGTAAGATGCGCCCGCATTCGGTGATTGGCGCAGCCTGGTAGCGCACTTCGTTCGGGACGAAGGGGTCGGAGGTTCGAATCCTCTATCACCGACCAAATTCGAAAAGCCTGCTCAACGAGCAGGCTTTTTTGC
>NZ_JBEAFQ010000079.1:0-42314 GCF_040062275.1 Klebsiella sp. GW_Kp182
AGTCGTCAGAGTCGTCAGAGTCGTCAGAGTCGTCAGAGTCGTCAGAGTCGTCAGATTTGCTTTGTTCTTCTTTATCTTTTAGATCATCACGTAACTTTTCTAGTTCTTCATATAGTTTCAATCCTAACTCACAAGCCCTAAGAGTTGAATCAACCCCAGTCGCTTCTAGAATTAAAGAATCAAAACGGTCTTTCATGTTGAAAAGAACAGTATCAGCAAGAGCAAAAAAATCATTCAATATATCAGGAATACCTTCTTGCCCAAGCTGATTAACACGAAGCTTGTTTAAAATATACATTTCAATATATGAAACGATATTAGAACCATCACCAGTCATATGCCCATCATTAACCATAAATGAATACATTTCAGCTAGCATTGCTTTTGAAAGTGGAAACTGTTTTCCAGTTTTCTCTTCCATCTGAATGTCCTCAAAGAGGTTAATAGATCGATGTAGCCTCTTTAGTTTTATTTCCGCTCTTCTCTCTTCATCTTTTGAAGAGAAACTAGCGATACCATCAGGCATTATACATTCGAAACCTGGAAGTTTTGATAAGTATTCATTTTCAAAAGTTACAGTAGTTTCAAGTTCTGTATAACGATTATGACCACCTTCATGACAGATCCAGCCGCTACATAGCTTCCAGTATTTGTCATTACTAAAGTCACCGTTTGGTAAAAAAATATTTTTAGTCCTCATGTTAATGCGTGGTGTTGCATGTGGACCCAAAAAAATTACATTGAGTTCAGGATCAGCACCAATCACACGAGCAAGATTATCTACAGCTAACTTACTACGAATAGAATTGTTTAGTTTAATAGTCATAAAACACCCATAGAATTAAATGGGCGCACCCAAGTGGGTTTGCCCACAAGGGATTAGAAGTTTCAAAAATTAAATGGAGTCGAGAAAATTACTTTTTTCTGGACTGCATCATTATTTGAGACCGGAGTTAACGGAGAAGTAGAGGTCTTAGCATGCATACCATTACTAGCAAAAGGATCAACGAATAGAGAACCAGTGTCATTAGCCAAATTGTCATCTAAATCGTTAAAACGATTTTTAATGTCGGCGATAAAACCAGTTACCAGATCGTCACCATCCATAATTTTATTCAAACGATTTGTATCACTTAACAGCAATAACCATTCGCGGAACAAACTCATGTGAAGGGGGGAATCCAAATTACCAGAAGGAAGATGGTTTAGTACGCTTTGGATAGAATCAGCAATTTTAGTTGCACGATCATCCAAAAACATAAAACTCACAACCTTATCTTTCAAATTTGACAATTTCTCTACGAAAGTCTGGTCAATTTTAGGCTTTGTGCAGGAAGCATAGATAGATTCAGCAGTCAGAGCAATATCCTGTATTAAACCAACTGAATAGCGATCACCTAAATCCTCTCCATCAATAGACATTGGTGTGAAAGGGATTGGATGGCTAATCTGGAAAAGAAACGATCTTTCGAAGTCATCTTTAGTCATACGTAATTTTTCAATTAAGTCTGCTAGTTTAGGACTTCTGTCTTTTTCCATCTGAATGTATTCCTCATAACGTTCTAGAGCATTCTGAATACCTTCCTTAAAATATTCTCGGACGGCCTCGACTTCAATTAAATACTCTTCCAGCTTAGATGTTGGGAGTATATTCATGGAGCTGAACGGAATGCAGTATTTACGTTTAAGATTACTCAATCTTGTATGAACAGCGCTTTTAAAGTTTAAAGCTTTAGTAGAAATCCATTGGACCTCGACCTTACTCACACTCGATTGGTCAGATACTTCATCTTCATCAAGAAACTGTCGTATTTCATTTGTTCTACGGCGACCCTGACAACCTTCGACATCTACCTTAATAATAACGGCACCATCTTGTAATTCAGGATTGCGGTCGATGAAACTCTTTACAGTGTTACTGATTTGAGTGGTATCAGCAATAGCAGCGATTTTGATATTAGCCATGATATTTCTCCAGTATGCACCGGAAAAATATCTCCCAAAGGGAAAATATTTCCCGGTGGGGGGGTAGGTATAATTAAAATAAACGTATCAATTACAATTGTGAAATTGAACGTGATACTTCTTCCGGGAAAAGTTGCTCAAGCAAAATTTCAGCTTTACTACATGCTTCAGAAGATAACTTAGAAGTGAATGCAATTTTAAACCCAACAGAAATTTCTTCATCAAGAACTTTGGAGGTTGAAATCCATGAAATCAATTCACGAATATCCATCACCAGTTCGTCATCTTTCAGATTGTTAAGTTCAAAAGCAACTTTTGCAAACATTCTTAAACATGAAGGTTTCAAATCAGGAAAATGAGCTTCAGCTGCACAATACATAGCTTGTTCATCAGGTCTAATCATCGGCAATATTAAAAAACGCTTAATAAATGCTGAGTCTTGAGACTGTGATGAAGCGAAACGCATATCCTCTCCACTCATGTTAGTGTTAGCTGTACCAATAAATCGGGTATAGCGATTTGCATAAATCAACTCGCCACCTTCTTTACCGGTTGCCCACGGTTTACGCTCAAGCGGCATATGAAGCTTAGCTGCCGTATCTGGGTTTATTTTATCTATCTCGTCAAGAAGAATGATATGCCCATCACGATAGCCTTGCACAAGGTCACTATAAACATACCGTGTATTTCCATTTTCTAGCGTTCTCATACCTTCAAGATCATCAATAGATAATTCATTATTGATTTGTTTGATGGTGATAGGCCAGTTCAGCATATGGCTGATATATAATGCTAACTCCGTTTTACCAGATCCAGATTCCCCTTGCAGGCAGATGCCAGCAGTTACTTCATTATTTAAAAGTAACTTCACCATACGGCGAAGAGTGACTGGGTTTGGACGATATTTACTGTTTAACGGAGCACGAAAAGGAGTAACTCTTTTGAAAATAGGTATAAAGTCATTCTCTCCAAAGCAGTCAACATTAAAGTGTTCGTTTGCACGGACAATAATGTATTCTTCTCCATCTTGGTATTCTATAGCCTTGGTTAACTCTTCAGGTTTGAAATATTTAATTTCTAAGTCAGAGTTAACATTCAAAGTTAGAACATTAGCATTGTTGTTAGCAGCAGTAGCGGGTGTCATATATAACTCCATTGGATATTTATGAAATTAAAAGTTTTTGATAATGGCTTTCGAAGTGCTGAAAAGTAATCCGTAATCAAATCCGTATACATGAGATATTACCTTGCATGCATCAGAATATAACCACTCAATATAATCAACAGCTTCGGTTTTAAGTACATAAGAATCGGTATTCTGATCCAATGTCCAGGCACCATTTTCACTTATATTTTCAAGGATAATCATTTGCTCATCGAAAATCTTTTTAAAGAGTTTCAATCTGTCAGCTATCGACCATTTAATGATCAATGATCTCCTTGTTTCACAGTATCTATCATCTAAAAAATCTGACCATTTTATCGGTCCTATAATAGGATGAGAAAATGTTAAGTTATCAGTTTCTAAAGATTTAATAAGTTTTTGTCTTGATTCTCTTGAGCATATCTCTAGAAGAAGTCGTGACTTAATAAAACCAATAATTTCATCTGGGTCATATCCAAACCGATGACACACAATTTGAAATTGTTTAGTACAATACCAATCTAACTCCAATTTTAGTTTTGGGGTTAAATATCGAAACCCATTGGCATCGATTTTATAAACCATCGATTGGTCTATATGGTATTGAACGGTTATAAAAGATGATTCCATTATCTTATAGAAGAACGTACATATATGTTCATCTGTCCAAATGAAATCGTCTAGCTCCTGGTAATCAGGGTTCAAAACATTGTTACCATGAACTTCATCGATTGAGTTTGATTCCACAGGTATATATACCTTTTCTTTAATTTCTTCATCCTCAAAGAAGAATCTGAAACTTAGTTGGTTTTCATTCCCAATCTTTCTTAATTTATTACTTAAATGCATGATAGGGTTCTCCATAGGAGAAACCCAAATGGGATTTCTCCCAATAGGGGGTTAAAAATTATTAACGTGTTAAAAACCTTGAACCGCCGAAACCTTCAATAGGCTTAGGAGCTCGGTGAATCAATTTCTGGGCCTGGACTCTTACAACTGTCAATTCACCAGAGTGAACTTTATCCGTAACCAGACAACCAGCTATCATCAGGTTATCGCCTCGAATAATCTCTTTAAACTCCTTATCATACAGGTCTTGAGGTATTTTCACTTGAATCGATGAAACTACCATTTCTATTTTACCACTTCTTTCCATTTCCTGTTTGTTATCAAGTATTAGCATAATAGTGTCATATTCATTACGAATAATAACCTTATTAACTTCACCGGAAATGCAAACAGTATTAATGTGATTTGTAAACATGTTAGGCCTCTTTCAAAAAATAAAAAGAGACCCAAAAGGAGTCTCTTTTTCTCCTTATGGATGTGTGATTAAACAAAAATTTGAAGATCATACCTTTTTATAAAGTACAACTTTTATAGTTGAACTCCATGAATAAGATAGGTATCAATTATAACTAATGAAATTCATAATAGTGGAGATTCCGAAATAGAGAATAGCAACACAAGCAGCACCTTTCAGTACTCTTGATACAGTATTATCATATTTCTGTCCAAAAGTATTATTTTCTCCAGCTTTAATTTCTTGAGCTTGATTTTTTTCCATAGCTGCTTTAGCTTTCAATTCATCATCTTTCAATGATGCTTCAAGTTTAAGCAGTCGTGGCATTAAATCTGCAACTACAAAATCAAAACCATTTACTTTGTGAATCATCATCTCGTTAAACGATAAGTCATAGTGTTTGTCTTGAAGCCCGAATTCACTCATCAAAGGCTTCAATTTACCATAAAGGTCATTGAGGTCCTCATGACGAGATTCAACGGTCTCAACAAAGTGCTGACGCTTATAAAAAACATGCACCTCATCAATAACAAGATCAAGCCATTGACTTACTTTAACAGCACCCAGCTTGGTCAGTTTATCTTTACCGAAGTGAAGAGACTCTGAAGTTACAATGGAGCTGATATTCAACTCAACAAGCTTTTCATCAAGAGATGATAAAAAAGCTTCGAGCGTTTTTTCACGTGGGATGTCGGGAAATTCTTCAAGAAGTTGTTCAGCCTCATCGAGGTTGATCTCATTAATGAAGACATCACCAACATTCACGCTGTAAATTACAGAACGTTCACAACCAACTAAATGCTTCAGTTTAGAACTTTCTTCAAGCGCCTTTAACTCAATTACACGGCTGACAGATTCTGTCATATACCAGATGTAACTCTTATCGTTATCGGTGCCTTTTTCTATTTTACAAATATCACTGCCAGTATTCGATGGTGGAATTTCTTCACCATAAAACGCTTTGGAATGAGCCATCAAAATTGAAGATTTATCAATTTTTCCAGCAGCCGGGCGTGATGGTTTGGCTGTGGTAGATTTTTTAGCACGAGTAGCAGTTGTAGCATTAGCTGTAGCAGTAGTCATTTTATATACCTTTAAGTTTATGATTAATTCATTAGAACCGTATGTCAGTTCTGTTTGAAATTGGCGAATGCCGTCATTTATCACCCTGAAGCAACAAACCGCCTGAGTTTATACTTTTCTGGCATTAGAAAGTCCGTAGAAAGTTACTTTTGAAAAAGCAAATCAGCTACGAGTTGTTGGAACACAGATGTGAGTTATCGCACCAGCGCCATTCTTTTGGAAAGAGGCTCTGGTGTCGAAACTCAAAATTGAGCTACCCATTTATGGATATCTTAGAAGGGATAAAGGTATTAAAAGTAAAGCTATTAAGAAATTTATACATCAACCTTGTATCATTGTAAACACATATCTTCACTTCCATCAATGATTGGTATTTCTTCAGATAACTCAACTACTTTCGGGAACGACTCAGTGATAAACTCTGATGGTTTTCCATGCCAGGTAATGTAAAGCTCAAGCTCTGCCCTTGTCATCCCAACAAAAAATAAACGGCGCTCCTCTTCTATTCCTTCATCACCGATAACTTTCGGTGAGGGTATTTGGTCGTGATTGCAGTTGATGATTAGAACTTTTTTCCATTCCAGTCCTTTGGAACCATGGAGCGTGCAGAGACAGATTCCGCTTTGCTCTGTTTCACTAGATTCCACTTTGTTACCCATGGTCATGCCAGCTGCAATATTTAGCATCTTAAGCCATCCATCTTTCATTGCCCAACGGTAACATGACATTAAAGAAATCCGCGTTACTGACGGATCACCTTTCGTATTGGACATCTTGTATCCGGCCATTTCTAACCATTCTTTAATTTTTTTAAAACGGTTTTCAATTTCTTCTTTGACTCGTGTATCAGTCATCATCGGTGTCATGTGCTTGTGTAGGGTTTTGGTAAGGACTGATGCATCAGGAGGTAAATCAGTTTGTTGAAAAGTAACTTTTTTGGAACTCATATGCTTCCACACAGTGTCCAAAACTTGTTCATCCTCATTGAGGAAAGATAGAACTCGTTTCATCAGACCGATGTTACCTGGCTGTCGAAAAAAGGAGAAAAGATGGAGAATGTTGCTTGGCTCTAATCCCTCCCAGAAGGATTTCCCCCCTATCCTCGTAACCGGAACTTCAAGATAACTTTCCATTTTGTCGAGTGTCGTGTTGTTTCGGCTTAAAATCGCCCAATCATAAGGGTTTTTCTCCACCAGCTCCTTGATCACATCAAATTGGTCGTCTGCGTTATCCGATCTTATAAAAGTTACTTTTCCTTTATCCCCATTTCTGCCTGACACGAGACTCTTTTCATAGCGGGCTTTGTTCTTTCTGATCACTGTATCAGCAAATTTAAGGATCAATGGTGCACACCTAAAACATTTGGTGAGGTGAAAAACGTTAGGATTATATGCTTTATCAAACTGACGAAAGATCTTAACTCCACCTGCATCTCTGAAACTGTATATTGTCTGGTCATCATCGCCAACTATTGTGGTGTTTATGCCCCTCTTTGCGTGCTCAGATATCCAGGTAAATTGAATACCATCTGTGTCCTGTACTTCATCAACAATCAGATGAGTAATACTTAAAGGCCTCATCTTATCGGCACTCAACATGCCCACTACATACTTTGAAAGTGAGTTAAAATCTGCAACATTATCCTTTTTGCAAAAGCTCATGTACTCGTTGTAGAACGCCACCTGGTCGCGTGTATATTTTATCCTGATAATGTCCGGGTTAAGCTCCCGGCCAATGCCGTCGATGAATGGCATTATGTCGTTCACACTTTCATGGTAGTTAAGATGTTTTTGTACACGGGATACCATCGCCATTTGTTTGTGTCCGATTAGAAGCCCTCCTTTCCAACCGGTCTGGTTTACCATTTTTTTTATAAAACCATGAAAGGTATCGACCTCAATACGGTTAATAAATCTCGGCTCTATCATTTTCTGGAGGCTATTTTTTAAAGAGTCTGTGGCCGCTCGGGTAAAGGTCACAAGGGATACTCTGGCCAAAGGATGACGTTGAAAAATGGCTTTTGTCCCCTCCTTCATAGTGAAAGATTTGCCACTACCAGGGCAAGCAATCACCATCGTGTTTTTATCCATATTCCGTATAACACGTTCTTGTTCTTCAGTACTTGATGACATCTTAACTCCCTCATGTTCCTGCATAAATCATGTCACATTCAGGATTTTTTTTTTGGAAATATAGGCTTTTTTGAGTTTTTTTTCATGTTTTTAAATCAATAACATTACATGCCCTTGTTTTTATCGGATGTTTATGAATTACCCATGAAACCTATGGTTGCTGTCATTACTTAAACTTTCATGGGTTTTTGTCTGGTATTTTTAATGGATTCTAAAATACCCCCTTGCACAGGAGTTTTATTATGAAATAATCGGTTTAAACAAACCACTGGGATGGATAAATGAAAAGAACCCTGACAGCTGTACTGGCCTGCTCTCTCCTTGCAGGATGCGCGACACAACCATCAAGTCCAGAAAACCGTATGTTCACCAAGATGCACGAAGTATACTGGCATGCTGATCCTCAGAAATCTGTTGCTGTTAATGCGTATTCTCTTGCCGGTGTACAAGTCAACGTAGAAGAGGCTGAGAATGCGTCTGGAGGCGTCGATGAGGGTATGGCTTCGAAAATGCTTCTGAACACTGCGACAGGTGCTATCACTGGTGGTCTCAAGGCAGGGATTGGAATGTTCACAGCTTCATTGTATAGCGAAGGTGATGCGGAATATATTCAGGTCATGCAATATGTGGTCTTTGTACCTAACGAAAAAAACTTACCGATCAACGATGATTCATTGGTAAAAGCGGGTGCTAAAACTATCATTGAGTCATTAAAAGATAAACCTCAAATCGGTGGCGCTACCTATGAAGCTCAAATGAAAGCATTGAGCGAATGTAAGATTAGCAAAGCTATTGTTGGTATGTGGGATAGTTGCGAGACAGCAAAAAATATACCTGGTTCTGGTAGCAATAAAACGCGCTTTTTCGATTTCCAGGTTATTAGACCTGCTACTGGTGATGAATTGAAAGAGATGAAACTGAATAAAGGCAATTATTCAGTGATTCGTTATATTGACTTTTTCCCTTTAGGGCTTGAATTTGATACAACCAATTTCCCGGGATTTACTTTGATGCCACAAACACCTAAAACAGCACCTGGTTATGCAAGTGTATCGATAAATGGGGGCGAGTATTATTTTATCAAAGGCAATATGGGGCATAAAGCATTCCCATTGAAAAAAGCAGTTAAATAAAAAAGGCCGGGTTTACCCGGCCTTTTGATTTAGTTTATTACATTACCTGTCGTAGGGTCCGAATATACAGACCCTACTTCACATATAGCAGGTCTTGGTAGATATGAACAGTCAACATTCTCTGCTTTAAGTGCCTGTACATTCTCCTCTCTTGCTTTTGTCATATTGACACTACCGCCCATTGAATCTAAAGCTCTCTCAGAGGGTAACTGAGCATTATCATTTTTATAAGGCCCCATATTGGCTACAGAGTTTTCTGTGAATGCCGCGTATTCATCAGGGACTTCTCCCGCTACAACTGCTGATTCAATATATTCAGTCATATCTATTTTATCCCAGTCAAGTTGCTGCACCTGTGAGATAGTTAATCCCACACAACCACTTTCTACTGGATTAATTCCTAACTGTGGATATGCCTGTTGCATTATTACTCTTGACAATAAAGAATTATAACAGCACATGTCGGTTGCTTTCTTAATGCACTTCTTAGTGAAACCAACGTTGAGATATTTAACACAACGATCTGTATCAATAACGAAACATGCACCTTGGTTTTTGTGAATTGATGCTTCCATTTCTTTTTGGTCACATGCCAATAGCATCTCTAATAACATTTTAGTTATTTGATATGCTGTATATATCCATCCGATTACGTTCAGGGCCAGCATAAAGTTTGTCACTGTCGATGAGAATACAGCTTGACCAGCCGCACTTCTGGTTTGATCAAAAACGAAGTCTCTTACAGCATCTGGCAACATATCGTAGGCCTTATTCATTAGCTGTTGCTTAATTGCAGCAAGGCCTCCTGTCTGTAAGCCGTCTTTCGTAAGCTCAGTAGCGGCCGCAGATCCTCCTCCTTCAATTGTGGAGGAGCCAATAAGTTTCGAGACGTTTCCTGCTATTGATTCATAAGCAGAAGTTAGTGGTTCTGTCACACGTTGCCACATTTGGCCCACGCTTGAAGATACACCGGAGGTCCATTGTCCGACAGCGTTCGTCATCGATGCCCACGTACCTGACTCACCACCAGTCCAGGTTGTCAGCTTGGCTGAAATTTTTTCCCAGTTTGTATTTCTGAGCATTGTCCCGGCTAAGATAATTGCCTCTAGTTTCCCAGCTGCACCTTGAGGAGCTTCACAACAATCTGTTTTTGCCAACCCGTTTACAAAGCCTACAGAACGGCCACACCATTGCTTCTCTCCGGAGAACACAATGCAACTGTTGGGGTCGTTAGGGTCACTACACATAGCATCACCCTGCATGTTCTGAACCATGCTGCTATAGGCTGCGACCTTACCGAAATCACTGTTTTGTTCATTCGCACCGGTATTACAAGTACCTCCTGAACATGGGATCATACCAACGCAGGTGTTTGCTTCGTTTGTTACTGTCACAGTCCTTGTGATTCCTTCATCACAGGTCCACTTTTGTTCGTACATGTAACACTGATTAGTAGCAGAATCGAACCATCCCTCAGCGCATGTTTGGTTGGACATAGTGCATGCAGAGTTTGTCGAGTATTTTGAACATGCATCAGGCATATTCTTTATCTGGTCATAGTTGTAACAAACCTCATTGCCATTCTCATCTTTAAGAATATTTCCTGATGCATCATACTGACATAATTTTTCTTTCCCTAAAGGATCGCAAAAATATCCTTCTAAATTAGTTTTCCAGGTTAAGTTACCTTGGTCTCCTTCATATAAAGGTGATGCATATTGCAATATCGATTGTGGTAAACGCTTAGTGCCTACATCAAGATCGGCAAAACGATCAAACCTGCAAAATGAACCTGTTTGTTTAACAACATCGTAGCAGCCTGGTGGGTCCTGTATATGTTTATCTTCAAGCTTGATATTTTCAAAAATTAGTTCTACTTCAAAGTACCCTTCACCGTTACCCCCGACCCATACAGTCGATGACATTTCAACTTCGTGGTCACTTTCTTTGTACACGGATTCTGAAACTTGGCTCGTTATATCAATAGGTTCACTTAATTTATTCGATTTATTTCTTTCCATACCATTACGTGGGGGGCCATAGCCAGGTTCGCGATATTCACCATCGATATGAGCAAAAATCTGCTTACCATCAAGATTGACTTGCATGTGGTCATCCCACTCAGCATTTACTATACTTGCTGATTTTAAGATAGCGTCCTGGTGGAAATGAAGGGTCATGCTGTTGTCATAAACACCAGCAGACCAGTAATCATTACCACGCTTCCCGAACCATACACGTATGCAATTATCGCCACATACGCTTAGGTCACCATTACCACCAGAGATGTAAACTGGTACACTAAAGTCGCGAGTAATAGTGCAACTACCATAATTATCTTTTTTAGGTGCATTGCAGTAATATTCCTTATAATCAGGAATATGTTTTTCTTTTGTTGTGGTAGTTGTCTGTGTTGAACAGTTTTGCAGCCATTGACCCGTTCCAGCTGCAGCGTTCGCTATTTCATTTCTGCCACTTGTAAACATTGGATCATTTGGCGAAATATTAGGAGCTGGATTGGATTTTGTTGCAGCCACCAGCGAACGATATGCTTGCCCATCATAACTATTTGCTGTGAATAATTGACTCTTACGAGTTTTTATATCGTTTATGAACCCTTTCTCGTCACCATAACTATCACCAGCATTAAACTGAACATCAGCATTATTTTGCTCAGAACTGTACATTTCAGCTGTATTGGTGCCAGTGATTGCGCCTCCTGGATTGGGGTTGTTACTTATTGTTATACTTCCATCTTCATTACGTGAAAGTAACTTTCCACCGTTTTCAGACCCTTTTATGTTTATACCATTACCGCTCATGTTGGGTAGCGATACCGTACCAGCTATGTCCGAACCATCGGTTTTGGCATAATTCAAAACATCATCATTTGTGAATGTTTTTCCACCATATTTACTCAGTTCCATTGACGAACTGTTGGTACTATCAAAACCATTTATTTTGTCGGTATAAGAAGGGTTTTCACTATTCTTATATTTTTCTAAAATGTCCTCTGTGGTTACTGTTGAAGTTCTGTTCGCTGCAGGATTAGAAAGATCAAAATTGTTTTCCAGTTGCTCATAAATTTCGTTTGCCGCATATACTTTCGGTGCCATCACAATATTGATAAGCGTGACATAATACGCCCAACTGAGCGTATTAGTTACGATTGACACAGCTACGGCTAAGGAAACAGCCCTTTTAAATATCATCTTGACCCCTTAACCCAGCCACCTTACGCAGCAATCGTTATAACGCCAAAGCATGTATACATAGTTATTTACACCTATACGTTTTCGTCCGCCCTTCCGTGTCGACCAGTCATGAACAGAATCACCAAGTCTATGACAACATTCCGGTCCTTCTGCTTCCGGAACGGGATACAGCATCGATAGCCTGTACTGTGATCTAGGCATGAAATAACTGAACCTGCGTTCGCACATAGCATCCTGGCCCATGGTTTTCATCAACATTCCTTGCCTGTGCAACTTGGTAATCATTCGTTGAGTTAATAATGAGGAAACCCGGACTGAATCGTCATTCGCAAAAACATGGCCGGTTAGCGGATAGAGGTTACCATCACAACCTGCACAAAAGTGGGCACTCAGATTGTCAGCCCCAGCAGTAACCTTCACACAGTCAGCTGCGCACCACATTGAAGCAATAGGATTTGCGAAAACAACTGCCTCAGGATTCAATACGAGTGTAAGCAGGTCATTTTCCCAGAGTGGATCAACTTCGCTAATGTAGGTAAGAGACGGGTCAATATAAGGCTCAGCGGTACAATCCCCCATAATGAGGAGCTTAAGCATCACTAGGATCGGAAACTCCCATAAGTGAACATCATAAAACCCTGCCTCATTACCCCCTTTGGGCCTGTTAGTTGCTCCTTTCCCCATATCGAAGCTTGAAGACTGAAGACTAACCCCTTCAAGGAATGGCGAACACCATGGTGACTGTACAACCTCTACTATTTTTACTGGTTGGAAAAACGACAGTTGCCATCCTACCTCTGGGACCCCATTTTGATCTGTGCAATAACATACGGGTTGTGACGGTGCAGCCCCTTCTGGTGAGGAGCCTACTCCCATAATGCGCATTGGAAAAATACAGCTCCAACAGATGTTTTTAATCAAACCTTTCCAAACACCGGCCGATTGACAGATTCCGCTACCCGTCTCAGCCCCAATCGCCATTCCTGGTAAAGCCAGGCTGAGCATGACAGCAGTGAATGCTGACAAAAGTAACTTTCGAATCATTGAGCCGCCTCTTTTTCTGATTGCTGATTTATACGCGTATACTCGCGTACATCTGCCTGAGCAAACTGCTGTACTTTGAAGTAGGTTCCTTCAACCGATATGATTGTAGGGGTGGACTTAATCAGGAACCGGCTAATGATTTCAGGGTTGATCTTGTACATCTGCCCATAGAACTGGCCGCGCAACTCCTCTAAATGCTTCCAGCCATCATCACGTTTGATTCGCGTAAAAATGGGCATAACTTTTCCTTCGCCGAAACGGTGACGAAACTGTATTTTGGCCCATGTCAGCTGCTCTGAATTCATTGGGTCAAAAACGATCATTGTCAGTTTCTGTGGAAATTGAGCAAGAGGATTACCCTTCTGCCCTGCAGCAGCAATGAGGTTACCTTGGTTATCTCTAATATCTTGGTTTACCTGAATAGTTGGGTCGATATACCAGATTTTATTCTCGTCAGATACCGGAAGGGACGCCATCCACTGATTTTGCCAAGTTGATTTTATAGCGTTCTTTTTAGCTGCCTCCCAGTCATATTTATTACTCCGCTCCTCAAGTTCCTGTACAATACTTTTCTCTTTTATAGGGAATGTTTGGGCGGAAACCGGGAAAGATGTTCTTTCTGGGTTTTCCTCGATCTGTTTCATGAAGTACTTGATGTTAATCGACCCACTAATTTTGTAGGTTTTATCATCTTTTCTATACACCATCGTTGGAACTTCTTTTACGCTATACTGGGTAAAACTTTCCGGATCGAGGGTGACTAAAGGTTCATTTTTTATTTTTGCTTTCGATATATAATCACGCAACACTACCTGCATCTGAATAAGATTTTCTACACCGTCCTTAAGCCCCCTGAACACCACGCGCGCATTGTTTTCTGATGCTGTTTTAATCAGGTCTATCAACACATAGTCTGGCATGCTGAATGAAGCAAATATTGTCAAACCATTATCAGTTGAAAGTTCTTCATTTTTGTTGTTATCTAATTTACGTTCGAAGTCCTGTGCAGTAATTCCCGATTTGCCAAACATTTTTTCAACGTTGGAAGACTGGGTTCGCATTGTCTCGTTTTTTGACTTGTTGATTGTGTCTGCCTCTTCAGAAAAGGCCTCTGTAGACTGATTCTTTTTTATGTCCTGCGCTATGTCACTCATTGTTTCCGCTTCACGCAGCTTACCTGTGTGTTCTATCACCGCACGTACACTGTCGGAAACAGAGCTGGGATTGTATCGAGGAGCTCCGACAATCGACTCTATGCTTTGAGTCTTTGCATGATCAATTAAGTCATCGGCATATGACAGAGATGTAGCTAACAAGCAGCTAAAAAGTAACTTTTTAATACATTCAGAAGATGGCATATGCTTTTCCTGTGATTGTCGTTTCTGGTATTGTTCCCCAAAAACGGGAATCCCATGAGTAATCGGTCTGGCCAACTACGAAAATGTGTCCAGCTGGAACCGTGATTTCACGATTCAGAAATTTCGGTTCAATATGGTATTTTTTGGCAATACGCCTTCCGTCAACCCGGAAAATACGGTCGCCGTTTTTAACGTATGTTTCTGTAATCTGGATTTTGTCCCCACCCTTACCAGCAACGATTTTTATTACCTTCTCCCCAGGTTTAATGAATCGAACATCTCTGTCCATGGTGAAGTTAATCATATCCCCAATTTCATAGCTCTTATCATATTTATCCACCATGTAATAATCAGCTGGAATACAGCCGTGCAGGAGTCCATGACCAAGAGTGAAACGGGAAAAGAACAGTTGCATTAATACCGAGATGATCACCAGGTGCAGAATCAGTGATTTATCAACTCGTAAAACACCTCTTCTATGCGGAGAAAGATATCTAAGGGACATCAACATGAGATGGGTCCTGAATGATTATTTCAGGATATTATGCCCGAAAGGAAGAGACCATTTGCTGAATAACAAGATGATTTTAATCATTTACCAAAAAAAATAGCCCCTGACTCAGGGGCTACACAAGAGAATGACTTATGTTAGTTATTCAACGTAATGAAACTTGTCGCTGAATCACCGCTGTCATCATAAGCCGTTATAGACACCACCAGCTTACCCTTATTTTGAGCTTTGGACAGTGTTGCAGTACTTCCGAACACACCACGAACCTGATCATTTACCTTCCAAACATAACTGGAAATCTTGCCGTCAGGATCACTGCATTTTGCAGTAAATGCCCAGCTCAGTTGCGTTTCAGTGTATGTCAGGTTACATGTAGGAGGCGTGTTCGGTATCACGTCAAAATCAACCACAACAACCCCTCTCTGACCCTGCGTACTGACAACGTCCATTTCCAGTTTATAACTACCTTCCATGATGTTCTCAAACGTCTGTGACCAGTAATTTTTGCCACCATCGACAGGCTTACCATTCAGCTTAAACGTTACATTGTCAATTGAGTCTGCCGAGTGGGCCAGCTTAACACTGGACCTCATGGATAGGTCCAGTGGGGCCCTCATGAACTTGTTAGAGTATTTCGGGGTAACGGTTATTTCCATCGGACTCTGTTCGTTCACGATAAAAGTGTAATCAACCCGGGCTTCATTGTTCCTGTTATCCTTCAGGACATACGTCAGCGTATGTGTACCTGATTTTGTTACCTGGAAGACTTTCGTCCCGTTATTGTCTCTGGACAGCGTCATCACATCTTTGTCGTATTGCCAGTCTTGGGTGAACTCGACCCCAGGGTAAGATACATCCACACCAGAGACTGATACGGTGAGTTCCGACGGTATCATGGTGTATTTCAGTTTTGTATTCAGGCGTGGTTCCGGGAATTTGTATACCCAAGATTTTACGCTGATTTTCCGTTTTGCTATGGTTCTGTCTTTTGCCTCCGGCATGTAGGCCTGATAGGTAAACGTTGCATACCCACGTTCATCTAACATGTCTTCGGTCAGGACGGTATCAAGAAGCCCCCCCTGTTTTACGCTGCCATCTGGGAGCACCCACTCCTCGACAACTTTAGCATCAGATGAGTACTCGATATTCGGGTTCGTGTATGTACCCTGCAAAGTAACTTTTTTACCTACCTCTACCTGCGAGTTCCCTTCAACCTTAACCGACAATTTCTTATGCTTAATGACTGTGACGCGGGCTCGGGTTTCTTTCCATGCAGATTTCCCGGCCATCTCGTCGGTTTCGGTATAGCGTACTTTTGCAAAGATATATTTGGGAACTACGGAGGACGTAATGATGTATTTTACCCCGCCCTCAGTCCATTCCTCACCATCCTCGGACCACTGAACTTCAACTGCACTACCCTGTACATCTTCATTGTTATCAGTCAGTGTCACCGGGATGCTATGCCCCTCAAGAACCTTACCAACCGATATAACAGGTTTAGGTTCCTGGTAAGCAACCACTGTAAGATTATCGGTATAAGAGACCTTGCCAGTGTATTTATTGGTCAGCTTGGCTCGGTAAAGCCACTTACCAACCTCTTTTTGTTTGATGCTTACGCTTCGAAGACCGGTCAAATCTTCAAGCGTATTCCAGGTTGATCCATTGTTACTAGACATCTGCCATTCTGTCGGACTCAGGGAGTCATAATCATCAGTACTTTTCGTTCTGAATGAGACCATTGCGGACAGAGGAACTCGGCCGACAATAAGCGATTTAGACAAACCACCCTCGAGGTCAGCACCTTTATAAACCCTGATACTAGTCGTTGAGGTCTCCCGTTTGAGTACAAAATCGTTGAACGGACTTCGTACCGTAGCCACAGCGATGATGCGGTGGCTACCCAGAGTCAGATCGTCCATGTTGAGCTCACCGGTCGCAATCCCCTCAGAGTTGACGGCCAGTTCGCCGGTCAGCGGAGTTCTCTCAGTTACCGAAACATCTTTACCGGTTTCTTCATCCGTCACCCATTTAGAAGTAACTTTGTAAACCACCACATCCCAGTTACCCATCGTGGATGCATCGTACAATGTACAGTTACAGCTGTTATTCCATTGGCCTATGTTTACCGAAACCGGTACTTTCAGGCTCGTCGCTGATTTACGCTCTGCAACTTTCATATAAGCACGAATGCTGAAGTTTGGAACAGTATAAACTTTGAGCACGCTGGATGACTTTATACTGGCTTCGTTTTCGTAGGACGCTTCGATGTTTACATTCGTTTGCGTCCATAATGGCGCTGCCGGTACTTTTATTCGTTCAGAATAAGTTACCGGCGTGTCGCCACCTGATTTATTCTTATAGGTTTTAGTTTCAGCGTCCTGGCCCTCAACCTTAGTTGTAAGGACAACGTTTGCCGGTACTGATTTTGCTAGCACCTTAGCTGCGTCCCCACCAGTGATATAAACAAGTGCTGTATCCTTACCAAGAGTCTCAACCGTTTTACTCATCTTGTAAGAAATTTCAGGTGCAAACGGTTCAACGGCTTTAACAGTTTTACGGTTATGAGTGGCAATGGCTTTAGAGCCCTTTGTATTAATTACATAGACGTTGTAGTCAAGTACGTTATCGCCAACTTTAGAGAAGTAACCTGTGAGGCCTGGAACTTTAGATTTTGAGTAAAATTCGAGACCAGATGGAACGTTGTTCCACTGAACATAACAGGCAGTTCCATAAACCGCTGTTCCGAACTGACTAAGGAACGTCTGAGCGTCTTCCTCAGTAGAAAAAATCTTACAGGTATTGCCAGATAGCTGGGTAACCAGTGAAGTGTAAGGACGGACGTAACCGTAAATCGTTGACGCAGATTCGATAGACTTCAGTGTGAAAGTCATCGGCATATAGGTGAAATCGATTGTATAGGTTTTGGATATACCATTAACGTTCTCAGCAACAACCGTCAAAGTATGGACTTTGTTAGTTTCGAGTGACGCCATCGGTTTTAACCGGTAGATCCCTTTGACGTTGGTGGGGGTGTATGAAGCCATGACATTATCAATGACAACGCTCTTGATATCGGCTACACCCTCTTCGCCCTGGAATGCAGCGATAACGATTTCATTCAGGAAGTACACCTGATCGCGCTTAACAAGCTCTGCGCCGTCCTTGAAAACGGAAACAGAAGGCTCATCAGACAGTATGAGTTTAGATTCCGGTTCGGTATAAGTGGAGTCATTACCCGCTGTATTCGAGACAGAATATGTTGCAATGTAAGAAGCGCTGGCCAGATCGCTTATATCAAAAAAATAGACAAATTTACCAGAAATTTCCTGATATCCGGCGACAGGCTGAAGTGTACGACGGGATGGGGTTGACCAAATTTTGTTAAAGTTGAGCTCCGTACCGTCATCTAAAGTAACTTTTGTCGTTGGAGAGAAACTACCGTCAGGAGCAAGCGTGAGGGACATTGCTGCTGGTTTCCACCAGTCATTGGTATCTGACCGGGCCGGAACCGAAACAGCGACAGCGATAGTCTGCGGAGCGACGTAGATATCTTTATCTCCGACCTTGAATGATCGAGCTTCTTTAGACACGTTCCAGAAAGTAGTGTCTATCGCTGGAGCGCGATAATCCCAGCTTAATCTCACCTTAGAGGTTACTGGTGGGGAGAAGTAATTATTGAACGAGTTTACGGTTACACCTACATCCCTGCTTCCGAAATCTGAACTCCCATCGCTGATGCCGACACTTCCGGTCGTTATGGAACATTTTGAGCCTCCTGCAGCAATGGCGCAGGAGGTACCAGAGCCGACAGAAGCGACCATATCGTAGTCTCGAGGTTCAACGGTGATATCAATATTTGAGAGTGTTTCGTTTTTAATGTATGACGTCAGCGTTGAACCGGAAGAACCGTTGCTCATTGACCCTTTTATAGAGGAGATCACAGGGGGAACAGGCGCAACAGTCTTGAAGTTGTACTCCCCTTCCTTGACTATGACTTTTTCACGTTCAGAACCCGAGTAGTAAACGATTTGCCAGGGTAGTTTGATCTCACCGGCGATGGCAGGAATGCCCTTCAGGGAGAAGCCATTAGCAATCGGCATGCCGGAATTATTAGGTAACCATTCAAACACACATTTCAGGCTACCAGCCGTACTTTTGACATTGGGATCAGAAGACACATCGCACCCTTCTGATACCGGAATGGCTGTAACCGTACTTTCTTTTACGAAAGCCGTATTTACTTGTGAACTGGTAGAAAATTTGACATCAGGTAATGACGTTTCTAGGGTACCGGAAACCATTATCGATTCTGCGTTTGAAAAAGCACTGAACACAGAACAGAACATCAGCAAAGAGATTTTATTAATTTTAGTCATGGAACGCTCTGTACGTAGTTATGCCATAGTTACATCTAATGTATCCTATGGACCGAGCGTATTTTCTTAATTAAGAGGAGTATCTTTTTTGAAATTCCAGGAAAACGGGAATGTACTGATAGAAAAGTTACTTTTGTAGTTGCGAATTGGCATTAAGACGCATGCACGTTAGAACCGTGTCTGATGGAACCCCTGGATTTCGGGCCAGTATGACAGACAAGAGGAAAAGACCTAAGCGAAGGCAAGCAGCTGGCTCAATACTAATTTTATGTATAAAGTTAATGCCTCGCTCATCTTTGTTGATTGCTACAACTCCCCCCTCCATCATCGCTGTGGGTTTACCGTCAAAAGTAACTTTTACGTTTTTGTATACTTGCTTATTATGGTGCTTTGTTTTTTTATCTTTCAGAACAGCCTCATGAGTAAGGCGAAGAAACGCCATGCATAGAGTGATCACTTCATCATCACTCAGCTTAGTTGAAAAGGCCTTTTGGCCAGTCCAGTCAAACGCGCCCGGCTTAGAAGCTAAAGGCCCCGCAAGGATAAGATTAACACTGCCATTTGTCTCAGAAAAATTCAGCTCAAGAGCAGCCTTGCCAGAATTAAAAACCTTTTCATTTCGGTAATTTTGATGTTGTGGATCTTCATTAATTAAATTTTCCACCAAATTTTTCCTTCGCCTTCGTTAATTAAATTTTTAATCAAACCAATGTAGGTATTCCCCCCAGATTGCTTCATCGCAAAGATATAAGCACTGGTCTCTAGCATTAGATAGTCTCCAGAGGGGGCACCAGGAGGAACCTCTGTAGAGCTAAGGCTTTTAGTGTACTCCTTTTTAACAATCGAAGGGACATTGTTAATCATTATTGTTTTTTCATCAACCACCTTAAAATTCATATTGGTTTCAGTTCCCGCCAGACTTACGGCGTGAACTGATTTTTGCATAAAGCTCGAGAGGCTAGGTTTATTCATAGTTTGAGAATAAATACTTAGCAGGATTATTAGTGGAACTATGAAGAAACTAGCCTTTTTAATACTCACTATCGTCATCGTCGTCAAATCCCCCTTGGGTCTGGCATGCAGTGATGTAAAGAAGTCTAAGTTGATGTAGGAAATTCTCTGCTGTTGCACCACCTACAAATGTTATCATTCTGTTAATTCTGATGCCTGCATCTTCAAGCTCAAACTCAGCTATTCCACAATCCGACATTATAGTCATCGTGTTTTCATCTGGGTCTTCATCAAGCGAAGGGGGTATAATAATGGATAAGATAACAGTATCAACTGGAGCTATTTCCCAATTGTGTTCTTCTCGAGCCATAGGAATTATCTGAATAAAATACCCATCCAAGATCAAAGAAAGTGGATTTCGCGTGTTGTCAGCAAACCCAAAACTATTGGTTGCTTCTTCGAAGTTTAAGCCTGAGCGCTCAATAATCTTGAGAAGTTCCTGCTTTCGTACCCCATGGTAAATCATGCCATCTGTCATCTGTAGTTACTCATGTGCTTTGATGGATAGTGTGTCGCTAAAAATCATACCAAAAACAAAGTATTCCTACCTCAGCTAGAGCGAGAAAAAAGTTAACCTTCGCACTGAACCTGTAGGTTTATCTAATCTTAGCTTAACATGTAAGCTACCGATTTCTGCACCCTTCGAAATTCTAAGGGCTCGTATTATTAACTTGTTCAACTAGATCATCAATCGAAAGGGACCTTTTACAACGCACCAAAAGTTACTTTTATCAAAACGAACCCTGTTTCGCTCGAATAAGAAACTTGATTGTGATTTGGATACAGGATCTTTAACTTTAGCATTCCGAAATGGCTTTGCGCTTGTATCGGAAGATGTCCATTTAAAACAATATGTTAAGACATTCGATTATGTGTTGGTCGACATGACTTTTCACTGTGTCTTCACCTACGAATGTGGAACTGAGGCAATGCAGCAACCTTGGCGAAAAAAGTGTTTGTCAACACAAGAGGTCAGGCCTCTGGTTGAATTTAAACCACACTTGTTACAATCCTACATGGGAATGTTTCTCATGAACAACCAAAAAAGTCACTTTCACATAAATCTAACAATGTTTTGAAAAAAAAATTGTAAAAATAGCATTTTGCCTCGCTGGCGGCCTCATCACATCCCTCGTAAAGGTATGATCTGGCAGAGGTGATAAATGACTATTCTTTCAAATCTAAGTATTGACCTTACCGATTTTACAGGACGGATTCTTATCGTCAGTGACCTATATGGACATTTTGAACTGTTGCTCAAAGGCCTTTCTAAGCTGACCCGATCGGGAGAAGAAGTGGTTATTATTACTACTGGTAATTTATTTGACTGGGGCCCTTCAGCCTGTCAGCTGCTTGAGGCTGTTGTTTACAAAAAGTTTGGAGACAGGAAAGTTCATTTTTTTACGGTTGTAGGTTTTCATGAATTGCTCATGACTGATGCCATTACTCAAAAGAACATTAAAACTTTCAGGTACTTTCCGGATACACATACCCGTAAACACTGGAGAAGTTTAGGTGGAAGCTGGCATGACTCTTACGATCAGATTTTGCTTGAACGTGATATTTACAAAATCGATTATCCACTGGTTATTAATCTTAAAACAAGGCTAGGAACATACATAATTGGTTCGTCAGATATCCCCCAGGATGGTAGGGACTGGAACACTATCATGGCAACCTTGAACAAGATGGATAATCTAAACCTAAGAATTATGGCAAGCAATATCACCAGGAGTCGGCATTACCTTGAATCAGGAAATTCAATTAAGGAAATATCGCTTGTTGTTTTAGGTGTACATCAACCTAAGCAAATTTACGGAATATTCAAAGGTGAAATAGAATTAGCAAAATCAACCTTGTGTCTGTTCCCTAACGATTGGGATGGATTATCAAATGCCCCAAAGAATTTCAAAATTCGATTTCTTGATATCACTAAAAGTGAACATGGGAGTTGCTATGACTTTTAAGAATCTAGCTAGTATTTGCTTATTGTTTCCAACTGCAGGCTACGTAATGGCAGACTCTCAAGTCCAGCTAAGTTCGGATGTTATGGTTGAACAGCGTTTGAAAAACATAGATGTCAAAACCAGTTATTTTAAAAACAAAATTGATGATACTAAATATATACGAATCACTAATCTGACAGTATCATTCCCATTAATCCTTTCCTTGCCTGAGATTAAATATTCTGTCATTGCTAAAAATGGCCACGGTACATTGCCATCTGATAGTAAAGATATGATTTGGGTAGAACCAGGAAGTAACGTAATACTGAAGATAAAAGAAGGTTCAAAATTCTATGATTTTGTTCCGATTGTCTACATTACAGGGAAAAATATCCCCAAAATACTTACTGTTTTACCAGGTAAAGAAATAATCGCAGCAAAAGAGACAATGGTAATTGACTATAAAAACCCGCCAACTCCAAAAAGGTTATCCAATAATGAAAGGATTGTTAACTTATCAAACTTTAACAATATAAACAAACTGAACAAAGGTTATTATAAGATTCAGGTAAACCAATTTACATCACTGAGTTTTGATAAGGAGGTTTTTATTATTGGACGAAACAACATGCTGGCTGGGTCACAATATTTTACTAAAAATATTATTGCCTACCCACGCGAAAAAATAATTATAAACATAAGTGGAGAAACTCATGTTAAAAAATAGTCTGATGTTTATGATGGCAGTTATTCTTACAGCTTGTCATCAGGTGCCTGGGTGGCATAAAACGCTACCAGCAATTAACTTTAACCCAGCAAAAACAATTGAAATGCCAGGGAAAGTTACAGGGAAATATTCTGTTCGCGTAGTCAATGCAGGTATCGATGTATATGTTATAATTGACAATGGTTATAATGAGTTTATGACTATAGATAAACTTTCCTTATACGGTAATCGTTGCGGATATGAGTCTCAGGAGGAGTTGCTCATTCCTCCCGCTGCAGTCAGTACATATATGGTACCTAATGTTGCATTATTAGGTCTGTGTTATACAGATGATATCAAGATGATTTTCATTAACAATAAATTCAATGGATTGTCCAAAGATAAGAAGGATACAACTGTCCCTGTTGAAGTGATGATGCAGTTTAAGCTTACTTCTGCTGAAGAAAAAGAGGAGTTTAATGATGTTATTTATAGCTCGTGGAATTAAAAAAGTTTGCTTAGCTGGATTCGCTATTATTCTGACAACAAGTGTTTCATGGGCCTTTACCTATACGATTGACTCAAATCCCCAAGGAGCTGTAGTCATTAATGTGATCACAAAGGAAAGAATGGGTTTCACACCAATTAAAGTGGAGATACCAGATACACAGGAAGGAAAAACATTTGGTATACTTTACAAAGACTACCGAAATGTTGCCCTCATGATATACAAACCAGCACCAACCGCAGAGAGAGCGTTTACAAATAGTCCGCCCGTTGTGGTCACTAGCGCTCTTCCTGGTGAATATCCCTTAAGTGTAAATATTGATGAAGTACGGGATAAAGTTGTTGTGGATTTGCGTCCAGTCATGTCACAACCTGTTACGTTACAATAAAAAAGGGGCTTATGCCCCTTTTCTCTTTAAGCAACCTGCCTTGTTTTCATGCCTAACTGTACGAGCTCTTCTTCGTAAACCCTGTCAATTGCTTCAGCATACGTATATCCGTCACTAACAAGGTTCCAAATTTTACGTCGGTCTGCCGGGTCTGTAGTAAAACAAAGCTCCATTTTACGATCAACATAAAGACGGACGATTTGTTGCACGTTCTCAAAACGAATCATAATCTCAGAAAAAACATACTTTACAGTCCTGATCATCTTCATCCGTTCATATTCTGATGCTGATGCGGAAATATATTTATTTTTTTCCATTGAATCAATCGCCTCTGGGCTCTGCTTCATAATAAATTTCCATGGTGAGTTGTTGGCTATCGCAACACCGATTGGCGACTTGTAGAAATCTTCGAAGCTCTGTGTAATACAAATCCCTGCACAGTTTGTTTTACGGAAACGACGCCATGCAGCTTCAAGGAATTTGGTAAAGAAGTTAACAGCAGCATCATCACTATTACTTTCGCCGATATACTCCCATGCTTCATCAAGTATGAACAAACGACGGCGTCCATCCTTCTTAATAAACATAGCATGCTGTGCAGCCTGGATTATCGACATTAACACAACCCACTGGAGATGTGGGGTGGGTTTAAGCTCTTCGAGTTCAAGTACGATAAAGCGGCTATCAAAATCAATCGGTGGCAATGACGTAGTAAACCTCCTTCCGTAAATGCCGCCTTCACACCAAGGACCAAGTTGAACGCCTATATCCTTAATTTCTTGCTTATCTTGTTTTATGCATTTTTTTGCAAATCCGGTGACTGAAGGAAGATATCCATCTTCCGGATGATTTGCTTCCTCGACAATCAGACGAAGCATTTCAGCTTCCTGTAAAGAGCTTATGTTACCATTACTTGAAGCCATTAACTTTATTTGATTCAGGACCATTATTGTTTGAGAAATAATGTCAGATTCTTTGCTTTCTTCTCCTGAATTTCCCGTTAATCCCTCTAAAGATTCATCTCCGGTGTATTTTCTCACCATGAAAGAGAAAGGGTTTAGGGAAAAGGTAGCGTCAACTCCAAAGTCAATAAACTGAGAGTCCTCAAATTGCTCTGCAAGCCCTTGATATGAACGTCCGATATCAACAACAAACACCTGAGCACCATCTGGTGACGCATTAAATTTGCCATTCAAGTCCAGAGGCGGATCGTATTTATCTGCCGTAAGCAGATCTCTAATATCATCAAAATGGTAAAGCGGATTTAAATGCTCGCCAGAACAAAGATAGTTGAGAATTATGTTGTTTGCTGCAAATGATTTACCTGCCCCTGATGTTGCCCCAACGCATACGTTGTAACTGGCTGAAGTCTCGAAAATATCAATCATAACCAACTGTCCCTCGCGGGTTACAAATGGGATGACTGGATTCGCAGAGTTTCCTTTCCACGGGCCAAAGATAGGGGCTAAGTGAGCCGCACCCGTATTCGTCATTACATCACCACGATCCATATCTCTAAATGTTGACGGATCATTACATAATGGTAGAGCCGACATGACGCCTGAGAAACAAATATAACTATCATCAGCCACAACAATTTTTTTCTCGCTGTAATAGTTAATCAGACTTTTTGCAGCTATTTTAACTTTTTCCAGTGTATTATCCATGACGATGAATGTCATGTAAGTTTGTAGTAATTTAGCTTTATCCTCCAGCTCTCTTGTCAATGCCGAATAATCCTTGTCCATATCGGCAAGGCGAGGAAGGTATTTTAAAACAATAGGTATTTTTGACTGATTATCTGTTATCGCTTTATAACGAAGATACTCTTTCTGTATTTTCTTTTGGTGAGGGAATTGTATACAGAAGTTGATAATAAAAGGTGAGAAAATGGTTTTGCTTCCTGTCATCCAGTCAACAACCAGCTCGTAAACAGCACCAAAGTTGACATATTCAGGGAATTTGGTCATCGACAAATGCTTAAAATATCGTTGCGCTGTTTCATCATCATCAGCAGACAATGACGCGAAATAATCCTCCCCCACCTCGTACTTCCTTCCAGGAATGTTGACCTGATTATTTAATGGCATTAATGTACTAGATTCCAGTCCACCATATTTCCATCTGGAGTCTTTCCCAGGGTTTAATATTTTATCAACACTGTACAACCATGTGTCAGCATTACCAACAATTGGTGACAGGGTTAAACCTTCTAGTTTAGATAGAAGGTCTTTAAAAAGGCCATCTAGTCGCATTGATTCGGACTCGCTCGGAGAAAAACCTTTAATAGGTATCCGAACCGTTACCCACAACTCGAAATTTCTAAGCTTCAAATCGTCGGCTTGAGTAATCTTAATCCCATCAGCAACTTTCAAAGGGTCATATTGACTTTTCGTAAGATAATCCAGTGAATATACGGTAAGAAGATCCGCTTTTTCATTATCCCTACCTCCCATTCTATTACCCCGGCGACGCAACCAACGGGACAATGATGTGTTGACATCAGGTAAAGCAGCCAATGTCATTTGCATAATGGACTCCGCAGGAAAATCCATTTTAAACAGATCCGTCAACAGATTTTGTTGGTTATCATACAATCCAGGTGATGGGTTGCAGACAAAAAAGAAACCTACAGCATTATCTTCCAGCAAAAAATAAGGTGCATCCACCATCCTGTCGACCACGGGAATGAAGTGCCCTAAGTTAAATCTTTCCAGTTCTTTTGCGAGACGTGAATTGTTCATACTGTTACCTTACATTCCGTGGAACACTATATTTATGCGAGTGGCTAGAAAGAACTACCGGTGACCCCATTTGCTGTTACACCTTTAGTGCTGCGCTGCTGCTGCTGCATGTTGTCACGAGCGCGGTCCTGAATTTCCAGTGGAACAATTCGCGCAGGATTATTTAATGCTGAATCACCGGCCACCCACGTTTGAGGTTTAACATTGACATAGACGTAGCCAGGGAGGTTCAGAGCGTCGTTATCGTCTGTGTAAGGGGCGATAAGAACACGCATAACTTTACCTTGCCTTAACACGGCCAGAGGCTCAGGAGCGATAACAG
Source organism: Klebsiella sp. GW_Kp182 (assembly GCF_040062275.1). Lineage (NCBI taxonomy): Bacteria > Pseudomonadati > Pseudomonadota > Gammaproteobacteria > Enterobacterales > Enterobacteriaceae > Klebsiella > Klebsiella sp. GW_Kp182. Next base: position 26,893 of record NZ_JBEAFQ010000079.1, read on the forward strand.
CTTGTCTGGTACCCTGTACCTGATACTGACGCTCTTGATATGAGCTCAGGGTTGGATTGACCGGTTTGCCATCAAATTCTGAATACAGTCCCTTTCCTGCTGGTACGCGCTGCTGCGACACGTAACTCGCTGTTGTCAGCGGTTTGACCGGCTGGGGAGTTCCGGAGAACAACGGCTTAGGGCCAGCACTAACCACCGGCTTCTGGGGGTACTGCACGCCCGGCGGTGGAGTTAACGTCGTCGGATATTTGCTATCTGCAATATCCTGCTTTCCCCCATCACCTTCCTTTTTTAAATACTTGAGGTCGTCATGATTGTTAGTGGCTTCCATAATTGCCCGAGGTCCCATACACAGAACACCTTTTTCAATACCAGGGCAGGAGCTCTCAGATTGACCTATGCAACCAGATAATGTAGATACCGCAGCAACAGACAAGAGTAATTTCGTGATGTTATTCATATGCATACCTTATTTATCAAAAGGATTTTTAAGCAATGGTTGTAAGTTCATTTTCAACCAGTTGTTATAATCAGTTGGTAATCCATTGCCCAATACTCCATCTTCACGAACTACAGATGGAATACCTTGAACGTTATAAATAGATGCCAGATATAAACCAGTCACGATAGGTTCTACTGAACAATCTTTAATATTTTCATGGGCGATAAGCCTGCTGTTTATATCTTTTGATTTACCTATTAACGACTGAAGGATATCGTAATTGGTAATTTTTCCAGCTTTAACAGAACACCACATTTGTTTGACTCGTTTCGCCGACTCGCCAGGGCTTGGTAATATAACAATATCGAAACGTACCCCTTCCCTCTGTTCATTCATCTTTTTCAGAAAGTCAATGCAATCTTGACAATCAAGTGAAATGAAGAGTACTGCCTGTCGTTTGAGGGATGGATTCCCGAACTGGATAGTAAAGGCATCCTCAGGTTTGAACGGGGCTTCGCTCAATGGTAAAAAGTAACTTTCTCGGATATCTGATATCGACTTAATCTGTTTTTTTCGGAGCACGTCGTAGACTTTACCTTCTGAAAAAGAATAGCGCCCCGTTGTGGTAACTAGAGTGAGTCCACTTCGCTGATCCTCAAATAAGAATATCCCACCTGTAGGTAAGTAAACTGCATCCTTTGGCTGGGAAGAACCTAGCTGGCTAAATAATCCCCGTGTTGACTGATTTAAAGCAAGACCATTTTCAGCAGCAGCGCGAGTTAAAGCCACAGCTTCAGCATCATATTTATCAGCGGCAGGTGAATGAGCTGAATTGAGTAGTGCTAAACACGCGAGCGACTTGAAAAGTAACTTTCTCATGATCACTGTTTACCCTCATAATATTTAGGGTCTATACCATATTCAGTTAGTTCCCTTTCTACATCGGATTCATTTATGTAAGCAATTTCATCTACTGTTGATGGCCGAGTAATAACGTAATTCATATCAAGAACAAGGAAATCACGAGCCCGGTATAGCGCCATCAACTTGCGAATATAAGGGATGTAACCGGAATTATTCCCATTGTGTGACTTTAAATACTGCTCATTCAAAGCCGAAGGATTAAGAACGGCTATTTTGACGCTCTTGTGAAACAGACCTACACCTACATCCATTTGTTTCCCAATATACACTGAAATACATACCAGGATAGCGACGACAATGATGATTTTAACGGCCTTTTCGACGAAAGAATAAGACAGAGAGAATGTCAGGCTTTTCTGTTCGCTTGCCACTTTTTCAAAATCAGCGTCATTTTGATCTTCATCTTTTACTGGTTGAGTCATGTTTATTTCGCCGATAAATTGGTTGGGATGGATGCACCACTTAGAACGACAAAAGTCGCATTAATACCCGGAGAAAGCTCCACAACTGGCCACTGCTGGTCTATGATGTGTGTATACCAGTCTGTCAGCTTGTTTAATCCTCCCGAGACCGCACCGCTTGCGCTCACAGCGCCAAGAGCACCAATATTTGGTCCTTGGTATTGTGCTTGTGAGTTAGGATCGATATTCAGCTGACTAACTTTGCTTGGGCTTAGTCCCTGCGCCAGCGCGCTAAGGCCACCTGCAAAGGCACTACCCATAATGGCGTTACCGTTTCGGGAGATAAGCGTACCTTTGATACCGGCTTTCCCGTCGATTTCACTAACTGCGTATGCCTCCAGTTTGATATCAAAGCTTTTCCCTTTGGAATTTACACAGCTCAGACTTGTTGTGCGGATATAGACTCGTTCAGAGGCCATATCTCCACGAGCGGTACCTAGTAGGTTGCAATCACGAAGATCCATTCTGTAGTTATTGGGTAAAAAAACATCGCGTTTAACCCTGAACGTTACTCCCAAAGGTTCCTCCTGAGACGATAATGATGTCGGCGCTTCCACACCTGTCACCAGAACCCCATACAGTTGAGACGTAGCAGGCAAATACTGGTCTTCAGCACGCTTTGAGTGACGAGCATTACTATCAACAGGCTTGGTACCATCGCCTGCGATCGCACCATTTCCAGGTCCACCTTTAAGAACGCGTTTTTGGTTGGCGTTAGTAATGTTCTTTTCAACAATTGGTGTCACTTCAAGGACACCGTTATTGGCAGTGGTAATGCTGTTGCTGGTAATTGTGCGTACCAACTGTGTGCGTTGAGGTGATATACCACCTGCAACAGGTATTTCTTGATTGCGATTCCCCTCTGCATTTCGGTTTAACTGATAAGCTGGATTTTGTTGCTGATTTTCATAGACAGGCTGGCCTACGCGGGTATCAAGACTACGACTACTCGCTGGTCCCTTTCCATTCTGCATATCGGAGATCTGTTGGTTGAGTTGCTTAATTTGGATTTTAAGTTCAGTTAGCTCACTGGAATTTTCGGCCTTATACTTTTCCATTTGCTTAACCTGATCAACCATGTTTTGTTGGTCTTTACGGTTTTCCTGCTGAACTGTTTGCAGAAAACGTTTCTGACCTTCTTCATCCATATTGACGATGGAAGATGTATCAAGCAGGTTAGTCACCGGCTTAATTTTTTTTGTTTTCTGGCTCGAATCATCTCCGCCCATAAGCGTGAGGGTCACCATCACAAGAGCCCCAAATGCTACGATAAGCAAAAAAGCCATTCGAATGGCTTTATTTTCTGCCCACAATTCCTTCAGCTTCAAAGTTTTCATTATGTTGACCTTTATTACTTGGGGGTAAATATCTCTTTACCCTCAATGACCTGACCTTTTCATCTATTTGCGGTACAGAGTAAGGTGGTTCAGCCCGCAAATTTTTGAAAACGTTATTTTCGAGATGCTCATAAAACTGACTTTCATTCTCCGGTTCAATTTGAGGCAACTCTATTGTCTGTTCATTGGTATTCTGCTCAATTAAGATGGTGTTTTTTTCATCAAAACTATCATCCTGTCTTGAAGCAAAGCTGTCCTTTCTTGTGATATCCTTTTCAGATAGCAATTTGTCAGAGTCATATACCTTAAAATCATCAAATTTAGGAGGGGAGGATTTTCGCACTGTATATTCCGATGGAACAATTTGTACCAACGCAGTACGTTCCTTTCCAAAATTTCCTATAAAAATTCCTACCCCTAAACCAACACTGAACAAAATGCCCAAAGTGAATATTGAAAAGTTACTTTTCTTTCTCATTCATTAATCAGACTTGGTCGTTTAGTTACACGTGACTCCCGTTCTTGGTAAAGTTTGTCACGAAGGATGTACAGCTCCGTTTTCTCACCGGGTTGCAGGAAAGCTTTATCAAAGATTGCTGTGGCGATCACACCTGGAGTAATGCATTTTTGGTCATCCACAACCGATGGATATGTCAGAGTGTTTTGTACAAGAATGACATCGACCAGTTCACGAGCACCAATAAGACGTTGTCCAAGTTTTGCATAAAAGTTAAAACGACAAGGTGATTTTTCGTTATTAGGTATAACTGAGAGTTTATCCAGCTGGAGTGCAAAACCCGTAGGTACTTCACCGTTAGCCACCGGATAAAGAATATCGATTATCCTTTGTTTGCGGTCATCTTGTGCGATTGATTTTTCGTCAAGCTCACCCGATTGTGCCTTTTCTAGAAGTTCTTTATTTGTGTTTGCAGCGATATGGCGATCACGTTCAATGGCCATGTTTTGCGTTAACTGTGTTTGAACACGAATCATTGCACCTGGCACATCTATAGGGATTAATGTCAGGTTATAAGTTGATTCTGGAACTCCTTCTTCGGACAACATGATGCCTATAGGCGCATCTTTTACGGTCGTTATAAAGACACTACCACCTTCAACATAGATGGTTGTATCTTCTGAGGGTGCCGTTGTAGAAACGCTCACGTTCTTAAACGTCGTCTGGATCCGGTTTTGCAAACCTAATGAAACAGGGAGAACAATGTTTCCGCCCGGAGGTACCGTGACGTTTTGCATTGGCTGATACCTTTTTTTTGCTTCATTTATTGCTTTCTGACCGGGCCCCTCAGAAGGCGTATTGTTTAACAAGGAATCGGTCATTGACCGAACCGCAGGTGATGATGCACTCGCCGGAGAAAGTCCGGGGGCTGCAGGTAGTGCAGTTGTCGGACGGTTCGTATTAACAGGCGGCTGATTGCTGTCAATTGGGGGTTGGTTTACAGCCACTGTGCCCGGAACTTGTTTAACTGCATTGGTCATAATATTCATAGCTTCGGCTGAATCTGGTGGTTCATCGAAAGCTTGTGTATTTACTGCTGACGCCGGAATACTGAACGGTTCATCAGCATGAACAAATGGAGCCAGCACGTTTAATGTGATTAATATTCCTAAGAGTTTTCTTTTCATATTATTGGGCTTCTGCTTCGTTCTGTTGCTTGTTCATGTCGGTATTTTCAGTGAACTCTTTTTCCAATACCTTCCCGTTAACTGTGACTTTTTTGATGTTCGGAGTTCCTGAGTACTGGTTTAGATAGAGGATTCGGGGTCGTCCACTTTTTACACTCAAAACCATCTCATACGTCCAACGCTCAGTTTGTTCCTTATCAGCGACGTTTAGGAATTTCGTTTTGCGAGTCCCCCAGACATAAAGAACATTATCACCCGGTAAAAAATTAACGTCCTCAGCAACAAAGGTTTGATCAACCTTCCGCGCAAGCATTAAATCCGAGGCTTTTTTCAGTTCAGCCTCTAACTCGGTTTGTTTAGATGCAGGAAACATCTTCAGAATATAACTGGTAACGAAATTCACATTTTTCGGGTTAATGTTACCCAATGTGGTTGCTATAAATAGACCCCATTGCGTCTTATATGACTCACTGGCCTTGCTTCCGGCAACGGATACTTCCTCAGTCATATCAGGGGGGATGGCAATGATCTCTGTTGTGGAAAAAAAGACCACTTTAATAACCAAAAGGCCAGCAATAACCGTTAACAATCTGTTATTTAAGATTAATTTTTTGTCACGTTGAATTAACTGACTGTAGGTCAGCTCAGCACCCGTTTTCTTCCCTTGTTTGGGAGGGGCGAGTTCTTTTGACAAATTAAGGATTGCCTTCTGACGCTGAATTTTATCAGTGCTGTAACTTTCAGTCTTTTCAGACTGAACATCGTCAGCTTCGTCATCCTTTGATTTATCAACCGTCTTCTTCTTAGGTACAAACCTGAAGAAGTTCATGACGTGTTCTAAAAGTGACTTTTTCTCGCTCATTACTTCTCCGGGGTTAATTTAGCTGTACAGCACTCTCATAAAGGGGTCAGAAAAATAACGACTCTGGAAAACCGTTTTTCCCGGAAGAAAACCATTCCACCAAAGTTTATGTTTCAGTCTCCCCCGAACTGAGCTTTCTTTAGCTTTGTTGTATGAGATCCAGTAAACAACTGCACTAACTGTGGCTATAGACATGCATTCAAAAATATTCCCGAATGCCAGGAGCCCCATAACAACGCCTATCTGCTTCGCATCAAAAAACAGAATCAGCAAGGGTAAATTTATCCGGTATGGAAATCGGTATGTGTAGTTATTTTCCATTCAATTAGCACCATTAGTCATCTTGCTCTCTATTGTACAGGTAATAAAAAGGGGACTTTCGTCCCCTAATTGTTGTTTTGCCCGTTTAGCAAAATTTTTTTTACAGCGCTACACCAGCATCCAGGAAACCGGTGATGATTTTTTCACCGTTAGCCAGAATCATCATCATAAGGAATGATACCAGTGCCAGGCCCGGGTTCGGACGTCCGATAGAGAAGTAGAATGCAGAGATCAGCATACATGCTGCCAAGGCCTTCCCAGGCGCGCCACTTAACGCTTCTGACAGTTGGGTCCAAATTTCACCCAGGGCACCGTCATCACCGCCCGCCAGCGCAATCGATGAGAACAATGCAGCGCACAACAGCGCTACAAATACCTGGAACATTTTATTGCTGACCATATTACGCAGGCTTTCAGCCAGATTGAAGTTAGCAGTAGTACCGCTCATAGCCATTGATTTCTGGATCATTGTGTAACTCCTGAATGCGAAAATTGTATGTGTGTTCTGGTGACTAACCAGCAATTTGAGAATACCCTGGGTTAATTTTTTATTTTCAATCTATGGGACAAATTTTTTTAACAAAAACGTGAAAACGCTAAAGTTATAAAGGTTACTTTTACAATGAGTTTTTCTTAACGGTATGTCATTACCAAATAGCTACAAATTCCTGTTCTGTTTTCCTCACTACTCTCAATTAAAGTGAAGCTGTTGATTTTTAGTCACTTTTGTCTCTCTGCTTATTCAGCTTATATCCAGCTAATGGATCAAGGTGCCCTAGGAAAAGTCACTTTTTTGTCCATGTAACAACAGTTTTCGCATTCATAAAAGTAACTTTTGAAACCGGGAAACCTCGATGTCCTATAAAAAAGTGACTCTCGAGCTCCAACTTAATGTTCACTTGTGGAGCGACTACAATCAGGGAGCAAAGAAAAGTCACTTTTTGTAAGTGACACAATTCAGGTGCTAATAATCATCTACTGGCTTAGCTACCATAAATAGTGGGTTCTACGATGTGGTGTACAAATCCACCAAAAATGGGCCTAAAATGTAGAGAAAATGGAGGAAATTTGAATAAATTGTAAGTCTTATAACTTATTGAAATCTAGTATTTTAGTATCGTTTTTAGAATAATTATCTAAAAGGTATCGGTTACACTTACAAGGCCGGAACATAATCAGCTATAGAAGGCAAAAATTGCGCTCTTACCCTCTTCCCAATAGCCATTTCTAAATGTAAATTTAGGAGAATTCTTATGTTTGTCATGAAAGGAATATCATGAAAAGTCGGATGGTAGAGGTCGCTGGTTTAAAACTTAAAATTTCCTTACATAACAATATTTTATCTTTGAGTTGCAATATTGACGGGCTCAGTGTTTACAATACTTGTCGTATTATTCGCAACTCAAAACTAACCGAATCTGAGATTTTCGCAAAAATTGACGCTGATTGGGTTAGCAAGGTCTTCTCCCTAAATATCAGGCAGATAAACAACATCGTCCATTCCAATGTCAGCGTAATACCTGTACTTACTCAACCTAAACAGGTAAACGTATCGGCTGGAGCAATGGTGTCCTGTTTCAAGAATTTCTGATTAATAGTTTACATTCTAAAGGGATAATCGGAAGTACTTCCGCCCTGTGCTAATTAAAGCAGCTAGTTCTTTTGCTGGAAAAATACCCCCTTACCTAGCGCTCTTTTCCTGATAGGATTAGAGTATCTGTGAGGGAGGTAAATATGTGGATCACAAAAGATAACGAAATTATCTCAGACGCTGAGCCGGATTCAGACGGTTTTCTAGAAGTAAGCCGTCCATGCCCCGACTGTTTAGGTTCAGGTATTAACTGCCTCCAGTGTGCTGGTTCTGGTTCATTGCCACCTGTTATGGAAAAAGTTTTTCCTGTGTATGAGTGGGTAGCTAAAAACTCTCTGAAGATGCCGTTTAAATCCCCTGAACAAACCCTTATTAAACAATTTCTGAACACTATATTGGCTACTCCCAATCAGGATAAAAGTAATCTATACGCAGCACTTGTCCAAAAATTGGATAAAAGTTACTTTCCTACAAAGTTGCAATATCGATGTCTGAAACCTGCTGTGTCAAGAACAAGTTCAGCAGCTAAAATTCAAGTACGGCCGTTTAATGCCAAAATCGGGACTAGTTTGTATTTGGTTTTCACCGTAATTAAAATTCAAGTGCTCACTAGAAAATGTTCCTCCGAGAATTTTTCTTCCTTACTTTTAGAAACCTCTGACCACCGGCATTTTATTGCTTATGATTCTCATCCATCAGGGCTTAAGGTTGGGGACATTATTGATTGCAAGGTTCGAGTTGTTAACCGCCTCTGGATTAATAACATGAGTATATTGCAGGTGAAAATGGTCTCATCTTCTCTGATCAAATGATTGTGGTTACCAAACAGAAATCGTAAGTCTTTAATGGGGCAATACATACTCGTTATGAATCTTAAAAAGAATTTCAAAGAGATAGGGCTTTTACAGGATTTTTTTAGAAAAAACCATAAATCTTCCTTTAATTGTAATCAAAAAAAAGTTGAGATCACTTCCAGTGATATCACCCCACTTCTCGTAAAAGGTAAAAGTGACTTTCCTCAGGGTACGATTTCATTATCCGGCCCGGTGATGCATTTGCGTTATCAACCTTTGTGGTTTGCCATTTTGTTGGGTTTGAACGCGAGACAACCAATCCATAAAGAATTTCAGTTCAAAATTTCACTTATTGATATTCTAGAAAAGTCGTGGCGTGTTTGTCAGGGATTAGGTATTCGGCAAGTCAACTATACACTCGCTGAAGTTTCATACTTTTTGTTGTTACTCATAGAGTTCAGGTTCGAGATTCAAACAAATAATACCTATAAGACCTGTTCGGTTTTTACTGAAATCAGTCACGACATAGAATTGCAGTCTATTAGCATGGCTTATGTTAGTATCAATCCTAAAGTGGTGGATAAACTATGGGAGCTGACTAATTCGGTGTCTGTTTTTTTGACGACACTCTTTTTCGCCAAACGATCTGAGCTATACAACCTCCTGCAAAAGTTACTTTCAAAAACTGACCCTGTTTCTCTTAGCGACATTGCACCTGCAACGAATCAACACGTACAGTTGTTGCGCCATTACGGCTTCGTCACCTACACAAAAAAGAAGCAATTACTTGATATTCATAGTGTTAGCGTTTTGATTGAAGGACTCAACCCATTGTGAACAACCGCTAAAAGTAACTTTTTTAAAAAATTTACCAAACTGGCTTTTTAGACCACATAGTGAGAAATTTTTACAAAATAATACTGTACAGTCTAATTTCAGGATTGAATCAGTCATAGGTAAGAATATGAAACAAGCAGCTGACTTTTTTATCTCTACAGAGCGGAACGGGCGGCTAGTCAAAAATTTGCGTGAATTTAGTGACGCAAATCCTGACATTTGCCATAAAGCGGTTAATGGTCAACCGTTTATGATCGACCCAAGGGCATTAGTGTTAGTTCCAAACTGGAACTGCCGTGAGATGGGACTGGGGGAGGCATATTACAAATTACCTAAACCAGCCGAGCATATTCAGAACCTTAAGAAAGCATTTCTTAATGGGGCAGATATTGACCCTATAACTGTCGTTATTGTTGACGGAAAACCGCTTGTACGACAGGGGAACTGTCGTACACGAGCTGCGCTCTTGGCTCAACAAGAATCAGGTCTCCCCATTCTGGTAAGATTACGTGAATTCCAGGGGGATGAGATAGAGCAGGAATGGCATTCGCTTGATGGGGCTAAATCTCTCCCCCTTTGCCCCGTAGGTCGCGGAATTGCCTATAGCAGACTGGTAAATGATGCGGGGATGTCTGTCGAACAGGTTGCACAACGGGAAAACATTTCTGAAATGGCTGTTCGTCAAATCATTTCTCTGTCATCAATCGATGACGAGCTAAAGACGTTGATTAGCCAGGATGTTATCTCTTACACACTCTGTCTGGAATTAATTCGTGATCTTGGCGAAAAGGAAGCTCTTGAAAAGATTCGGGCCGACCTAAACGCCAAGATAAAGGTAATTAATAATTCAACAGAGACTGATTCCCTTCCTCTGAATGTTGCCGAAATAATTAAGTCACATGGTAGCCCTAAGGCAGTCAGGGTCACAAAATCTTCTCTGGGAGTGCAACCAATTCCAAGAAAACTGGCTCAAAAACTCGCGGCCAGTACTAAAGAAGTTTACAACAGATTACGAGCCTCCCTTCCTTCTGCGTTTGATCTTGAACAGATTGGCCCTAACGAAAAAATACATATTGAAATTGACAGACATTTAATAGAACTTATATTTAATTCAGGGGATTCTATTCGTGACCATGAGGCTAAGCTCGAGCGTAAAACAACAAAGGGAAAACTTTCAAATTCTTCTCCTTCAGAAGTATCTGATGTAAACACTGATACAATGCCAGCTAATGATCCTCTGGAGGAACCATCTTCAGAAAATCAGGAAATAGAATTTTCACTACTGAATTTTCATTCCGCTGTTTGATATTTAACAACGAATTAATTTTAATGATAGAGGTTAGGTTATGACTGAATGTACAAACAATGAGATGCAAGGGATACCACCTTTTCCTGAAAATGGGGAACCTGTTGCAGTACTAGTTCCCCCGGTAATTATGAATAATTTTCCGGTAGCTAATCCGGAAGAAGATTAGCCATTTTTACGTTATAAACTCCGTCATTAAAATAAGGGGCAACTCCAAAGCCCCTTAATCTCTATAATTCAGCTATATATACTTACCTATTCTTATAAACACTGAAAAAAGTCATATTTTTTGTAATTAGTGAATGTTTATGATGGTTGTAAATTTAATACCCTCTCCCGCCCCTCTTCTATAAAAAAATAGGGTCTGTACAAGCCTTTTTCATTTGATTTAATGGAGACATACACAACGGGATGGGAGTTTTTCCATGACACATTCAAATGAACAATGGTTTTCAGTGGACGGTCAATTAATTGATGAAAAGCTTGTTTTCAATATCAATGAATTAAACGGCTCTGCTAGGTATGAAAAAAACTATACTTGCTCTTATTGTAAAGGTTCAGGCCGTCATCGTATCAGTTATGCAAATTCTTTAGGTAAATGTACCTCGTGTAAAGGTACAGGTAAACAAGGTAGTTTGATCAAAGAGTGTTTCACGCTGCAAATGCTTTTCAAAAAGAACTATTTAGCTGCTAAAAAGGTTGTTTCTTCAAGCTCCTGGCGTCAGAATCACGCTAATAACTTATCTGCACTGGAGAAACAAATCATTTCTTCAAGCAACAAAAACCCCTTCCTTAAAAGTCTTACGCTTACCATTCAAAGTGGTCGTCATCTTTCAATTAAGCAAATTGCTGTAGCAGAACGTATCCTTTCCCAACTAAACTGATCCTAATTGTTTCAATGTCACTATCAAAAGATGGTGACATTTTTTTTCATTAGTCCTCTTATGTCGGAAACACAAAAATTTTGCATGATACTATTCTCGTATTGACCTATGAGTGTCTTTGAAAAGTAACTTTCGTGGCTTCTCACATAAAAAGGTTTCCTATGCGTTTTTCACTAATCTTCCATAGTTCTGCTTTAGCTTTGACCCTCTCAATGGCCACAAGCTTGTTTTCCATCGTGCACGCCCGGGTTTATGAGTACACCTTCACTGATATCCATGATGCTCAAAAGACTGTCCCAGAAAGTGCGCCATATATTAATCCACATGGAAAATTTAATGCTCTCCTCATTGGTGGCCTAGACCAACAAATCCGATTAACCATTTCTCGCGATGCTGATAAAAGTGCTGTATTTAGCACAACTACCAGTGTCATCACGGTTGATGACAGGATATCTTCCACTAGTGGAAATATCTTTTACGGTAAGACTGTCACTATCCCACCTATCAGCGATGGACGTTACACCATAAAATCCGAAATCCTAGATTCAAAATCGGCCGTAGTTTCAATAACATCCCATCCCGTTATAATAGACACGGTAGGACCTACGTCTGATAATTTCTCAGTGCCATGGATTCCAGGGTATAACATGGTTGTAACTGGGCCGCGTTGGGAACTCGGTCAAGGTCAAGAATCTGCCATTAATCTTGCAATTAAGAATATCAATGATCTATCTGGTTTTGATAAAGCGATAGTTCAAATAATAAAACCTGATGGCTCAATACAATCCAGCTATACAATGACATATGACGAGGGGTCTAGAGCAGCTACAGCCCCTATTACTAAAGGTGGAGGAACGATAGCCAAAGCAGCTTGGATGCCTGTCTCTGATGCTGATGTTGAGTATCGGTTCAGAGCTTTCCTCTATGATAAAGCTGGAAATATTACCCAAGTACCCGACCAAAACTTTGTTTTTGATTCTTCTGCAGGTGAATATGAGCTATTTGCAGTTGCCGATCCCAACTCTTCCACTAGTGTGGTTCCCGGCTTTGCATCTGGCTACATTAAATATACCGCAGGGATGACTATTAATACAAACCCTGTTACTTTTGTATATAAAATACCTAAGCAAAATTATAGAGCTTATAATAAAGCTGGTTTGTCATTCGGATCTTTACTTTATGAAGATACAGGGTATGTATATATTAAACAATCCACACCAGTTGGAACATCATTTACAATTCATAATGGATACCAGTACGGTGGAGGTAACGCTTCATATAATGTTAAGTTAAGTTCAACCGCTCCAAAATCACCTTCAATTAAATCTTACGCAACAAAATTTTCAACAATTGGCGAATTTTCCGCTGGTACAATGAAATTCACGAATAAAGATCTACCTGGTGAGTATCAAAGTGCAACTGTGTTCGTTGATCCAAGAGACTATGTGCAGTCATTTTATAACATTACACAAGGCTACGAAGTTTGTACTATTCAACCCGGTGAAAGTTCTTGTACCGGTCCATTTTCATATACAATAAATAAAGGAAATGGCTATATAGCTCATTATTTTATAGTTCGTAATCAAGACAAGACGCTAACATCCAATCAATTTGAAATTCGTAGCATTTGGAATACCGATTTAATTCCTAAGATAACAGGATATGATTACAAAGAAGAGAATAAGTCTGTCCTTGTTTATGTTTCACAACCCGGTAATGGCAATTGGCGTGATGTCTTGATGCTCTCAAGGGTTGAGATACTCGATACAATTTCTAATACGGTTCTTCTGACGGGCACAAAAGTTGCAATGTCTGGAGAGGATTATACTTATTCCTTTGATTTATCAGCTATACCCGAAGGGAAGTATGATTTAACTTTTAGTGCTACTGATACATTTAACAACAGTTCTCAGTTGCCGTTCCGATCTCTTGTTATCGATAACTCCCCTCCTTCAATTTCCTTTTCGTATGAAGGCAAACCACTATTATCAGAAAGTACTGTGTATGGATTAGAAAACATCTCAGTAAATGTATCGGATGCTTTAAGCAAGTCCAAGGTCTATCAAATGGTTCTTCAAGGTGGACCCGCATCAGATGATGTTGAATTAGGATTTACTCAAAACACTGATGGTTCATACACACCACTTTATCCTCGTTTGTTTCCTTCACTTGATGAGAAAACTGATAAATACACCCTCTTGGTGAAAGCGATAGATGATGCAGGTAATCAGTCATCAAAATCTATCCGTTTTGCATATTACCCTAAGAATCTCATTGTTCTTGATAAACTAAATACCCTTGCGGTTAACAAACCGTTAAACCTTTCTTCAGGCGAACCACTGGCTGTACTCAAAGCAAGTCAGTTACGGCGTAATGATGGTTCTTTAGCAAAAGGGGTCCAGACAGCTTTAATTACTGTTAGGGGAGACTCTGCATTTCCCATCAGTGTTATTGGTAATATTGTAGCTCCTGGTGAAACGAAGGAAATTCAAATCGATTTAGGTTCTGTAGGTAATGACGTTGTTGTCCCTATATTCCCTGGTGTATCTGGCGTTGTCGGTGCCTCCGGTTTTATAGTCGAATTCCCTCAACTTAAATAAATCAACCATCACTTAAAAAACCAGCTCATGGCTGGTTTTTTTATCATTTCAGACATCATTATATGGTTGGCCACTATTTTTTTAGCCCCCTCCCCTTTTCTCATTTCTTGCAAAATCCCTATGTAGTCATCTTTAATTTGGTCCCCTCTTAGCCCTGCCTATTTCTATAATTATTACATGAGCGATCTCAAGTACCTGATGTAACAATATATAGGATATATCCGCCATACGAAGTTTTCAGACTTGAGTCTTCGCAGATTCAATCTGACAAATACTTAAAAATAACCTCGTTTTTCGCTGCCGTCTCCCTGGAGCCTCAGGAGATTCCTGAGGCCCCGCTGTTTATAATCATCCCTGTTGTTGCCAATTATCTTCCCAGGCCCTTAGCTGGTTCCTGAGGGCCCACAGGATCAAAACAACCCCATTGTTCGCAGTCGGCTCCCCAGTTCCTCTGTTAATTCCTGAGGTCCCTCAGGATCAAAGCAAACCATACTCCCTCAAATCTCATCAGATAGCTGAAGCCCTGCAGGTGTATAACAACCCCTTTGTTCGCAATTAGCTCCGGGGTCCCAGCTGATTCCTGAGGATTAACAGGACCAAAACAACCCCATTGTTCGCAGTCGGCTCCCCAGTTCCTCTGTTAATTCGTGAGGACGTGCAGGATCAAAGCAAACATTCTCCCGTAAGCCTCATAAGATAGATGCAGCCCTGGAGGTAAAAAACAACGCCGATGCATGTATGCAATTATCTACCCGGGCCCCAGCTGATCCCTGATGACCAGCAGGACCCAAACCAACCCCGTTGTTCGCAGTCGGTTGCCTATTTCTTCCATTGATTCCTGAGGTCCCTCAGGCTCAAAGCAAACCATTCTCCCTCAAACCTCATCAGATAGCTGAAGCCTTGTAGGTTTATAACAACCCCGTTGTTCGCAATTAGCTCCAGGTTCCCAGCTGATTCCTCAGGATTAACAGGACCAAAACAACCCCGTTGTTCGCAGTCGGCTCCCCAGTTCCTCTGTTAATTCCTGAGGTCCCTCAGGCTCAAAGCAAAGCATTCGGCCTCAAGCCTCACCAGATAGCTGAAGCCCTGCATGTGTATAACAACACCGTTGTTCGCAATTAGCTCCAGGTTCCCAGCTGATTCCTCAGGATTAACAGGACCAAAACAACCCCGTTGTTCGCAGTCGGCTCCCCAGTTCCTCTGTTAATTCCTGAGGTCCCTCAGGCTCAAAGCAAAGCATTCGGCCTCAAGCCTCATCAGATAGCTGAAGCCCTGCAGGTGTATAACAACACCGTTGTTCAGAATTAGCTCCCGGTTCCTCAGCTGATTCCTGAGGTCCCTCAGGCTCAAAACAAACCATACTCCCTCAAGCCTCATCAGATAGCTGAAGCCCTGCAGGTGTATAACAACACCGTTGTT
>NZ_JBEAFQ010000059.1:0-41854 GCF_040062275.1 Klebsiella sp. GW_Kp182
ACAGAAACGCCAGCACGAACCCCATGCCGAGAAACATCAGGGTGAAGCCTTCACCTAATAGCAGTGCTGCATCAGTCATAAAATAGCCTTCGGGCAGGAGGCACGATAATGATGTTATTTATCCCCGTCATCTTTCAAATTGCTTCTTTGTTGGCCAGCTTCGTTCCCCCCAGTCACTTACTTGCGTAAGCTCCCGGGGATGTAATGAGGGACATCCATGTCCCTCACCAGAGGCAGCCTTTGGCTGTTCAAATTCGTTCCAGACGAATTTGTCTCTCCCTTGCCGCCTCAAAGCAACTCGAAATCTTTTGGGTATATAACGAAAATAATAAGGGTGGATTTCCCTGGACCGCCCGGTCAGAGCCCCTGTTTATTATCGTCATAAACATCACGCCATCATTATCGTGCGAATGATATCATCCAGATTATTTGATAAAGCTTACGTTCTGGCATATTTCATCAGCGACTATCTCTTTACGCTGATTGAAAATAACTTTGTTCTGTTCAAACAGGTTATTACCATGAGTATCAATAGAAACAATTAACGGGCCAAACTCTTTCACCCGACATACCCACAGCGTTTCCGGCATACCCAGATCGCGCCACTGCGCATCTTCAATTTCTTCCACGCACACCGCGGCCACTACCGCGCAGCCGGCCGGGAATACGCAGTGCAGCGCTTTATGCTCCGCGCAGCCCTCTTCAGTGCCCTTGCCCATACCGCCTTTACCAACAATTAATTTCACGCCGGTCTTTGCAATAAATTCTTTTTCGAATTTTTCCATGCGCATGCTGGTCGTTGGTCCGACGGAGACCATTTCAAACTTATCGTCTTCGCCTTTAATCGGACGGACAATAGGCCCGGCGTGTAAAATAGCGCCGCCGCTAACATCAACGGGTAATTCGCGGCCACCTTCAATTAAGCGACGGTGCGCCACATCACGACAGGTAACAATATGGCCATTGAGATAAATAATATCGCCAGCCTTAATATCGGCTAAATCTTCATCTTTAATTGGCGTAGTAAGGATTTTTTTCGTCATCAGAAATTCACTCCGCTGTGAGACATAATGGTGTAGTTCAAGTCTTTATCAAAAACGATATGCCCTTTCCGGTGTGACCAGCAGCCCACGTTCACCGCCACCCCAATGGTAGAAGGATGACGCGCGGTGTTTTCAATATTCACGCCCATAACGGAGGTATTACCGGACATCCCCTGCGGCCCAAGGCCAATTTTGTTAATACCGTCTTCCAGCATTTTTTCCAGCGAGGCCGCACGTTCATTTTCATTATGCGAACCGATCGGACGCATCAGCGCTTTTTTCGACAACAGCGCCGCCGTTTCAACGGAGGTCGCCACGCCCACGCCGACCAGCAGCGGCGGACACGCGTTCAAACCGTAGCTGGTCATCACGTCGAGAACAAAGCGGGTAACGCCTTCATAACCCGCGCCCGGCATCAGCACCATCGCTTTCCCCGGCAGGGAACAGCCGCCGCCAGCCATATAGGTATAAATGCTGCACTGGTCAGAATTGGGGACAATCTCCCAGAACACCGTCGGCGTGCCTTTACCCACGTTTTTGCCGGTATTGTATTCATCAAAAGTCTCAACGCTGTTGTGGCGCAGCGGGGAATCCACGGTCGCTTTAATCACCGCTTCACGCAGCAGCGCTTCCAGCTCGCCGATCAGCGGGAAGTTCGCCCCGCACTCCACCAGAAACTGAATCACGCCGGTATCCTGGCAGGAAGGGCGATCCAGCTCCTTTGCCAGACGCTGGTTCTCAATCATGGTCATAAAGATGACGTCAGCCAGTTTACTGGTCTCTTTTTTATGCAAATCTTCCAGTTTTGCAGTGACGTCATCAGGTAAGACTTTGCCGGTATACCCCACAAATTTGGCCATCACATTGGTCATATGGGATATCTGTTCACTTTTGCTCATACAGGCTCCTTAGTCAGGACAGCTTCCGTTCATTACGGATGAAAAGGGAAAAGGATTGGCAGCAGAATCAGGCTGACAATGGTGGAAACGATAATCAGAGGGATGCCGGATTTGGCGTAGTCGACAAACTTATAGCCACCTGCCGACAGCACCATCATGTTGGCAGGCATACCGATTGGCGTAGCGTAGGCGCAAGAACTGCCGATAACCGTCGCCATTAGCACCGCACGAGGATCGGCGCCCATGCCCGCGGCAATCGACAGGCTCACCGGTACTAACAGCGCGACGGTCGCGGTGTTGGACATGAAGTTAGTCATAATGATGGACAGCGCAAAGACCACCACCAGCAGCATAAACGGCGAAGAGTTTTGCCCCAGCATGCCAATCACGTGATCCGCCACCAGTTTTCCCGCCCCGGTCATTTCCAGCGCTTTCGCCAGCGCCAGCGTGCCGCCGAAGATAAAAATGGTCTGAGAATCAATGGCTTTATAGGCCTGCCTTTCTGTAAGTACGCCGGTAACCACCAGCACCAGCGCGCCGATACAGCCCGCTACCGCCAGACTCACACCGGTCTGCTTTTCGAAAATCATGCCGAGGATCGTGGCGATCAGAACAACCAAAGAGAGGATCTGCTTCCAGCGCGGAACGTGGCTGTAATCGCGCTGTTCACCGATGCTGCCAACTGCACCGCTGTTCGGGTGATTGGGCAGGAATTTATAGCCGATGGTCAGGAAGTAAATAACGCCGCAAATCAGCATCGGTAAACCGACTTTGGCATATTCAAAAAAGCCAAAACCGCTGCCAATATTCTGCAAAGCTGACTGCGCAATCAGGTTGCCCGGCGCGCCAATCAACGACAGATTACCGCCGAGCGCGGCGGCAAAAACCAGCGGCATCAGCAACCGGGAACGGGCAAAGCCTGATTTCGCCGCCACGCCGATAACGACCGGGATCAGTACGGCTGCGGTACCGGTATTGGAGAGAAAACCGGACATCACGCCAACCACGACCATAATGGTAAAAATCAGCTGTTTTTCCGTTTTCGCGAAGCGCGTAATCACGCCCCCCACCTTATTCGCCATCCCGGTTTCAAATAGCGCCCCGCCGACGATAAACATGGCGACGAAGAGAATAACGTTGGTGTCGATAAAGCCGGCGAAAGCCTGCTTGAGATTGAGCACGCCGGTAAGCACCAGCGCGACGCAAACCACCATAGATGTGACCGCGAGGGGGATTTTTTCCCACACGAACATGGCGATAGCAAACACCAGCAAACATAGGGTAATGGTAATCGGTTCCATATTTATAGTTATCCCATCAATGATATATGATATTGTATCCAATATTGACGGGAGGGAAATTATTCCCATACAAAGAGTAAGTCAACGCGTTTTTTTCGAAAGCTTCAGGATTGAGATCTTTATCAAAATCTTGCGAAAGCAGTCACTTATCGAAACTTATTTATGAAATGAATAAGTAAGGCGCCTGCAGCGGTCCTACAGGCGATGCGATCAAGCGGAAGGTTCTTCGACGTAGCGCGTTAGCATGTTCTCCATCGAACGGATGATATGCTCGCGCATTCGCTGGCGCGCCAGCGCTTCATTATGCTGCTCCAGGGCCTGTAAAATCCCCTTGTGCTCGCGGATGGAAATGATCGCGTACTCTTCCTCAGTGACCTTATGCCCCATCGAAAGCCCGTTCCACATATTGCTGAGCAGCAGCTTCATTTTGCCATTTCCCGCCGCGTTCCATATCTCCATATGAAACGCCTGGTTCAGGTCTGAATATTCAGCTGAGTTATTTTCCGCCAGCGCTTTTTCCGCAGAGTAATGCACTTCGGCAATGCGCGAAATGTCCGTCCCGGGACGACACGCTTTAGCGACTGCTTCACTCTCCAGCAGCGCGCGAATCTCATAATGCTCGCGGATCGTTTGTTCGTTAATTCCCAGCACGACCGCCCCTTTATTGGGCCGGACTTTAATCAGCCCATCCGCAGCCAGTATCTGAAACGCTTCACGCACGGGCATACTGGACACGCCGACCATGGTGGCGATCCCTTCAAGGGTAATTTCTTGCCCTTCAACTAAATCTCGCGACAGTATAGCTTTACGTAATACTGCCGCGACCTGCTCTTTCGCTGAAAGAAGCTTAATTTTCCCTAATCGAGGCTTCTGCACTTTCCCAATCCTTCATGTGTTGACGCATTATTTCTGCCAGAGAGAGGAAATAACGCTGCGTTTCCTGCGCGATCTCGGCGCGATCGCCCTGACGAATAGCCTCCATCAGAGAGCTGAGTATTTGCGCCGACTCTTGATTATCCTCTTTCAGATACAGAATGACATAACCGATATAACCATCCAAAAACTGCTGATAAATTTTTTCCAGATAGCGATTATCAATATAAGAAATGAGCGTCTCGTGGAACGCCAGCTCTCGCGCTCGCTCACCGGGATGCCCCAGCGCGCGCGCGCTGGCCGCCAGCGATTCGCCCGCCGCTGCGGGTACCAATGAAAAAAGCTCCGTTGCCATCACCGCAATGGCCCGGAAAATATGGCTGACGTGGTCAGGCGCCAGCCTTGCGACCTGCATATGGCGGTTTGGCAAACGCACCAGAAACCCTTCCTGCTCAAGGGCCTGTAGCGCTTCCCGAACCGGCATACGAGAAAGCCCCAGCTGTTCGGCAATACTCTCCTGCGCGAGTTCATCCCCCGGTTTCATGCTACCGGAAAGGATCTCGTAACGGAGCATTTGCGTAATGTGGTCCCTGGTCTGCTTTCTTTCGATTTTTTTCACAACGTCCTCGTTTATTACCGCTCAAGACGCGGGGAGTTTAGCAGATTTACCAGCAGGTTGAGTCATTCAGGGGTGGGAGAAAGCCATAAAAAAGCCGGAACCCAGGCTCCGGCTTTTCTTTTCATGAAACGTTATTTATTCACAAAGTCTTCGCCAAGGGCGATATCTTTCTTCAGCGTATCCAGCATCCCCTCCAGCGCCTGCTGCTCAAACGCGCTCAGCGTGCCGATAGACTGACGCTGCTCTACGCCATTTTTGCCTAACAGCAGCGGCTGTGAGAAGAAACGGGCATATTGACCATCACCTTCAACGTAGGCGCATTCCACTACCCCTTTCTCTCCCTGCATGGCACGAACCAAGGAGAGACCGAATCGCGCGGCGGCCTGTCCCATCGAGAGCGTTGCTGAGCCGCCACCGGCTTTTGCTTCCACAACTTCAGTACCGGCGTTTTGAATGCGCTTAGTCAAATCGGCCACTTCCTGCTCGCTGAAGCTGACGCCCGGAATTTGTGACAATAAAGGAAGGATAGTCACGCCTGAGTGGCCGCCAATCACCGGAACCTCAACATCTGATGAAGATTTGCCTTTCAGTTCGGCAACAAAGGTATTCGAGCGGATAATATCCAGCGTTGTGACGCCAAAGAGCTTGTTCTTATCGTAAACACCGGCTTTTTTCAGCACTTCTGCGGCAATCGCCACGGTGGTGTTCACCGGGTTGGTAATCACCCCGACGCAGGCCTGCGGACAGGTTTTGGCGATTTGCTGTACCAGATTTTTCACAATACCGGCATTAACATTGAATAAATCGGAGCGATCCATGCCGGGCTTACGCGCTACGCCCGCGGATATCAGCACCACATCAGCGCCTTCCAGCGCAGGGGTGGCGTCTTCGCCGGAAAAACCTTTGATTTTTACATCGGTAGGGATATGGCTTAGATCAACCGCCACGCCCGGGGTTACCGGAGCAATGTCGTACAACGAGAGTTCTGAACCTGAAGGCAGTTGGGTCTTAAGTAGTAGGGCAAGCGCCTGGCCAATTCCACCAGCGGCGCCGAGGACTGCAACTTTCATCCTAAACTCCTTATTATGGTTAAAATAGTCTTTCGTTACTCCGTCGCCTGGACCTTAATTCACAAGATGAACAATTACAATAATTATGGCTGAAGAATGCGTGGTCGTGCGCAGCGATGCAGCAGCTTCGCATTTTCCTCCCTGAGACTGACCATCCAGCAAAGCGTAGTACCGGATCGACTGTTGGTTACAATACACCCAGCACATTGAGCAGAACAACATCATTTAATAACATTTCATTTACTTTTGTGGCAATTTGCGCGCCGTGACGAAAGCATGTTCCTTATTAGGGTTTTTTGCTAAAATATGCGCCCTTCATAACATTATTTACGCTTCTCCCCTGCGGATTATTTGCATAAAAATGCATGTTTATGCATAATGATGTTGTTTTTACCACCATAATTGGGTGACTTATGCGTAGTTCGGCAAAACAAGAAGAACTGGTTAAAGCGTTTAAAGCGCTGCTTAAAGAAGAGAAATTCAGCTCTCAAGGTGAAATCGTTCAGGCCCTGCAAGAGGAAGGCTTCGATAATATCAACCAATCGAAAGTCTCACGTATGCTCACCAAGTTTGGCGCCGTACGCACGCGTAACGCCAAAATGGAAATGGTTTACTGCCTGCCCGCCGAGCTTGGCGTCCCGACGACCTCCAGCCCGCTAAAAAACCTGGTGCTGGATATCGATTATAACGATTCGGTCGTGGTTATTCATACCAGCCCAGGCGCAGCGCAGCTGATCGCCCGGCTTCTGGACTCCCTTGGCAAAGCCGAAGGGATTCTCGGCAGCATTGCGGGTGATGACACTATCTTTACCACCCCGGCCAGAGGTTTTACCGTTAAAGAGCTGCATGACGCCATTCTCGTCCTGTTTGAGCAGGAACTCTGATGCCCTTCCCTCTGGTTAGCGCCGGAGGGTATCCCTTCAAAAAATTATCATTTCTTTAACATTTTGTGTGTTTTTCCGCTTCTATACATTCATTTACGTGATGAAACCGGCTTAAGCGCACAAAAGATCAAATTCACCTATCCTTATGATTTTATTAGCCATAATGACCAAGCATGGCGAAGAAAAGACATTTCTAATTCTTATATGTTATAAAAAAGACATTTCTTTGTAATTATTTACATGAAAAACAATTAGCAAGGTATTAATATTTTCAGTGATTAGTGTATACTTGATTTTGTGATGAGGGTCACGAAACAAAGACCCCCAACAAAAAGATTCGACGAGGTGAACATCATGAAAATCAAAACCACTGTAGCAGCATTGAGCATCCTTTCCGTTCTGTCTTTCGGCGCCTTCGCCGCTGACTCTATCAACAGCGAACAGGCTCAAGGCCGTCAGGCAATCGGCACCGTTTCCGTCGGCGCGGTAAGTTCTTCCCCGATGGATATGCACGAAATGCTGAACAAAAAAGCACAAGAAGAAGGTGCTTCTTCATACCGCATTATTGAAGCACGTACCGGTGACCACTGGCACGCAACGGCTGAACTTTATAAATAAGATTTAACGATTGTCGGTCATTAACTGAAACAGAATCTCTCCAGCGGCCCCAGGTTCATTAAGCCTCCCGCCGCTGCAAATATTAAGGTTGGAGAAAAAATTATGAAAAGCGCAATTATCATCGCATCCCTGGGTCTGGCTTCCGTTCTCTCTTTCGGCGCAAACGCCGCCGTTAATCAAGTGAACGCCGAACAGGCGCAAAATCTGCAGTCCATGGGCACCGTTTCCGTTTCTCAGGTAGGCAGCGCGCCGATGGATATGCGTCAGGAACTGGCGGCTAAAGCTGAGAAAGAAGGCGCCAGCAGCTACCGTATTATTGAGGCCCGTACCGGCGATAACTGGCACGCTACGGCTGAGCTGTACAAATAAACCCTCGTCGTCTTATCCGACGACTTGCCCCCGCTCCGTCGGGGGCTTTTTTATGACTGCCGCACATTAAAACGCAGCTCCCCTTCCAGCTCCTCTTCCGCCTCATCAAAGAGCAGAATTAACGCGCCGAAACGCCGGCGCTGATTATCGCTTAAATGAATAAACTCAATCTCCAGCGGTAAGGGTAACAGCCCGGCGGTCACGGCTTCCCACAGAGAATCCAGGTTATTCACTTTCTCACGCGCTAAAGCAAAGGTACGAGAAAACTCACGATAAAAATCCTGCTGCTCAGCTATTTCATCAAAATCAAAGGTATAGGTAGTCATTGCCCGCATCCCGTCCACACCTGCAACTTTTCATAGCCCGGTCATCCCGGCGTGTAGTTCCACTCTGACGGAGGAATTCATACTCTGAGCGTTAAGTATAGCGATAAAAAAACCGACGCTTCGGCGTCGGTTCTGGCGGTTAGCTGTTGGTTAACACATGCTGGTACTTATGCAGCATCTCCACCAGCCTTCGTACCGGCTCGGTCACCTGCGGAGAGGCTTCCCAGTGCTGTAATTTTTGCTGGTAGATATCCAGTTCATCAAGCAAGCGGGCAAAATAGTAGCGGCGCTTATCATCACTACTGGCTGAAATGACGCGATCCGCGGTACGTCGCAGCTGCCGGTGAAAGGCCGACAGATCGTCATTTATCGGTACCGGCGCATCGCGCAGACGCTGATGCGCGATAATCAGGGTCAGCGCCAGACGAAAGCGGGCGATATCGCCAGGGAATTTATTCAGCAACAAAAAGAGCTGACGATACAGGGCCGGCAAGTGGTTCTCTTTACGTCGCGCCATATTGGTGGTCAGCGATGATACCGCCGCCGAGACAAACTGGTTGAGCAGCACGCGGCCGGTGCGGGCCTGCGAATTATCACGCACCAGCAGGATCACCATCAGCGCAAGGAAGCATCCGACAATCTGGCCCAGGGCACTATCAAGAAACTGGTTGAATTCAAACTTCATCGGATTGTCGAGCACCAGAATATTAATGGTGCTGGCCAGCGCCCCCAGCGAACCGAGCCGCCGCTTTTGTACCTCGATGCCGATAAAAAAGGCCATCACCGCCAGGCTGATACACAGCAGCAGCATACTTTGCTGCGTCGCGGGCATAATCACGAGGAAAAACAGCGCCCCCAGCGGTAACGCCGCCAGCGTGCCGTAGAGGAAATCGATAGCTACCATCCGCGGATTAGGTAAACGCATCGCTAAGGCCGTGACAACCGCAATCATGACCATCGCCCCGCTTCCTGAAGTCCAGCCGGTCCACAGCCAGAACAGCGTACCGAGGATACAGGAGATAGACGTACGCCAAAAGTTGACCATCGCATGGTGCCGCTCGGCGGATTCCGCCTTCACCACCACTTCGCCTTGCAGCACTTCTTCTTCAATACGGCTGATTTTGGTATTGCCGACCACGCCCCGCTTCAAAAGCAGATAGCGCGTCGCAGCGCCTACCCAGCTGTAGATTGTTACCGGCGTATTGTGCTCTCCCTTCCAGGTCAAGAAGCGGCGCATCCGCTTTAGCTGGCGGTGCACGTCCTGCACGGTCTCGACCGGTTCAGCAAACAGCTCGCGGTAATCATCCGTCACCATCTCAGGCCGGGTATTCTGAATCAAATATGTTTCACAGGCCTGAGTAATTAAGGTCAGAGAGAGGGTATTGATCGCCTTCAGCCGCTGATTCACTTTTGCCCAGCGCGATGACTCCATGATCAAGTTGCCGCGCATCCCTTCCAGCGCGTTGGTACGACGCACCAGCGCGCTCCAGGCCTTATCGACGTCATCTTTATCACCATGCGCCACGCAAAGCTGCATCAGGCGATAGTGATCGATCAGCAGATTATCCAGTTCAAGGTCGATCTCTTTTTTAATCGAACGCGGAGAAAACAGCAGGTCGGCCACAATGGCGCTGACGATACCGATGACAATCTCACTGCATCGCTCAACGGCGAACTGCGGCGCCAGCATCGGCTCTTCATGAATAGTGATAATAATGATAAGCGCGGTATAGCCCGCCAGGCCCCAGGCATAGGAGTTCTCAACCCGCACCAGCGAGGAGATCCAGGTGCAGAATCCGGCCCACAGGCAGCATACCAGCACCATCAGCAGCGGGGCGCGGATCATCAGGATGATGATCGCCAGCGCGGCGATACAGCCGATAAAGGTGCCGGCGATACGCAGCATCCCGCGATAGCGGATCGCCCCGGAGTAAGGCTCCCCGCCTGCGGCAAACGCCGGGCCGGCAGCAACGATGGCGGCGGTAAGCACCGCCCAGCGCGGCGTTTCCAGCTGAAAATGAAAACCGACGAATAACGCCAGCACCACCGCGCAGGCTAACTTAACGGCGAAGCGGAGATGCCGGAGTTCGATGGTGAAGATCCCCATGGCGATTAACCGAACTCACGCAGGCGCATCGCCAGTTTCTGGAAGAAGTTTGCCTGGCGAGTATCGCGATCCTCTTTACCGGTAATCACCACCGTCGCGGTGGTACCCGCAGGCCAGAGATTGCCCTGCTGTTGATCGAGGCGAATACGTACCGGCACCCGCTGTGCCAGACGTACCCATTCAAGGTTAGAATCAATAGAGGCCAGCCCTTTTGAATCGCTGCTGCTGCTGGCATTGGTGACGCCTGCAGCAATGCTGTCGACGGTGCCCCTGAGGGTGTGTACGCTTCCCAGCGGGGTAATTTCAGCACGAAAACCGGGGCGCACGCCCTCAAGCTTGGTCTCTTCAAGATAGGCCATAACGTAGAAGGTATTCTGCTTCACCAGCGCAACCGCGGTGGAGCCTCGGGTGATAAACTCGCCGCGGTAAACGTTCAGGTTGGTCACCCAGCCGTCGGCCGGGGCGCGAATCACCGTACGTTCAAGGTC
Organism: Klebsiella sp. GW_Kp182; assembly: GCF_040062275.1. Taxonomy (NCBI): domain Bacteria; kingdom Pseudomonadati; phylum Pseudomonadota; class Gammaproteobacteria; order Enterobacterales; family Enterobacteriaceae; genus Klebsiella; species Klebsiella sp. GW_Kp182. Next base: position 10,598 of record NZ_JBEAFQ010000059.1, read on the forward strand.
AAGCTTCGCCAGGTCGCGACTTGCCGTCGCTTTGGCTAATTGATGCTCAACGGTTTGCAGAACGTTATTCGCCTGGTCTATCTCTTCCCGGGACATGGCCTGGACGCCAAGGCGGTTACGACGGCCGGCTTCGACGCGCTTCTCCTGCGCCAGAGTCTGATAGTAGGAGACATCGGCTTCAGCCTCGGCTAACGCCTTCTGGTAACGCGGCTGGTCAATGACGAACAAAACCTGGTCTTTCTTAACCAGTTGGTTATCCTTGATATTCACCTGCGAAATCAGGCCGGAGACATCGGGAGCGATGGCCACAATATCCGCACTAAAACGCGCATCGCGCGTCCAGGGCGAGGCGGTGTAATACACCCATGCGCGAAAAATCGCCATAAATGCAAGGATAACCAGTATCACAGTGATTGCGGTACGGAGGATATTTCTTGTTAGTGTTTTCACATCAACCTCAAACGAACAAACGTGATATCAGATAAAACAGGCAGCAATATAGCGCGGTATTAAACAGTGCCGGGTGCCAGACAAAATCATAGATGCCCGTTGGAACCAGCAGGCGGTGCACCAGCCAGAAGATGGCTAGCGACAATAGCAATTCAAAGAAGATCGGCGGAAACGACAAGCCGAAAATCACAATGACAGGAAACAGACTCATGATGACCTTGATAAGAAGCGTACAGGTGATATGCGCGATGCGTTTATTATTAAGCTAACTATATAGTAACGTAACAATTGCGGTCTTATCTATAATGTGTGATCTAAATCACTTTTAAGCCAGAGTGAATAATGGAACGATTAAAACGCATGTCCGTTTTTGCCAGAGTGGTCGAATTAGGTTCATTCACCGCCGCGGCCCGCCAGCTCCAGATGAGCGTTTCTTCCATCAGCCAGACGGTAGCCAAACTGGAAGATGAACTGCAGGTTAAGCTACTCAACCGCAGTACGCGCAGCCTTGGCTTAACAGAAGCGGGAAAAATATATTATCAAGGCTGTCGGCGAATGCTGTTCGAAGTCCAGGATGTCCATGAGCAGCTGTACGCGTTTAACAATACGCCCATCGGTACGCTGCGCATCGGCTGTTCTTCAACTATGGCACAGAATGTCCTGGCTCGCATAACCGCCGATATGCTCAAAGAGCACCCCGGTCTCTCAATCAATCTGGTCACAGGCATTCCCGCGCCGGACCTGATTGCGGACGGCCTGGATGTGGTTATTCGCGTGGGAGCGCTGCAGGATTCCAGCCTCTTTTCCCGCCGCCTGGGCTCCATGCCGATGGTGCTCTGCGCGGCAAAAAGCTACCTTCAGCACGCCGGATGTCCGGAAAAACCGGCGGATCTCGCCAGCCACTCGTGGCTGGAATACAGCGTCCGGCCGGATAACGAATTTGAAATCATCGCTCCGGAAGGGATTTCAACCAAGCTGATCCCTCAGGGCAGATTCGTCACCAACGATCCGATGACGCTGGTGCGCTGGCTGACGGCAGGCGTCGGCGTGGCTTACGTTCCGCTGATGTGGGCGATCGAAGAGATCAACCGCGGCGAACTGGAGATCCTGCTGCCGAGCTACCAGTCCGATCCGCGACCGGTATACGCGCTGTATACCGAGAAAGATAAGCTGCCGCTTAAGGTACAGGTATGCATTAATTACCTGACTGAGTATTTCGTCGGGGTGGCGAAGATTTACCAGGGGATGCACGGCCGGGGGATTGCCCGCTAGCGGCCCGAGCCCGCCACAGAGGGTAAGAACAGATTATCGGGCCCGGCATCGGAAATAATCTGCGTTACGTCGCGGAGATTGCCGATACGCACCTCGCCGGAACGATCAAATTTGCTTTTGTCGATTAATAATAGCGACTGTGCCGCCCGTTTCAGAAGCAGCGATTTGTAGGCGGCATTATTGGCGCTGGAATCCCAGAGTACGCCATCGTTATCGATCCCCTCGCAGGAAAAAATAAACAGATCGATCTCCAGCGATTTGACCTGAGAGAACAGCGCCGGATTAACGTAATAACCATACTGACGCAGGAGCTGCCCCCCGGCGCTGATCAGCTGGATCCGCTCACGGCGGCCCAGCTCTACGCAGACCGGATGGCTATTGGTAAACACCGTCAGGGTCATATTCGGTAGCTGACGCGCCAGAAACCAGCAGGTTGAGCTGGCATCCAGGGCGATCGTCATTCCTTCATCAATCCACGCCAGCGCCGTACGCGCGATATCAGATTTATGGGCATAATGGCTTTTCACGCGGCTATGAAAAGGCTTCTCGCCGTTGTGATTGTTACGCTGGAGAACGCGCGCCTGCCCGTGGCTACGCTGAAGACGCCCCTGCTTCTGCAGCTCGCTCAAATCGCGACGAATGGTCTCGATACTGACCTGCAGCAGATGGGACAACGCTTCGGTGGTTAAGGTGTGATGCTGGTTGAGTAGTTCGACTATCTGCTGCTGACGCGCGGCTTTCATCGCGACTCCGCGGAGGTGATTTGCGCTTTCGCCGCGGGCGAAAGCGCCTTGAGAAGTATCAGGCGGTACCGCCGACGGTGAGTTTATCCACTTTGAGCGTTGGCTGACCGACGCCAACCGGTACGCTCTGGCCCTCTTTGCCGCAAACGCCGACGCCGCTGTCCAGCTTAAGATCGTTCCCCACCATCGAAATCTGCTGCATCGCTTCGATACCTGAACCGATAAGCGTCGCGCCCTTCACCGCTTTGGTCACTTTACCTTTTTCAATCAGGTAGGCTTCAGACGTGGAGAAGACAAATTTCCCGGAGGTGATATCCACCTGACCGCCGCCGAAGTTCGGCGCGTAGATGCCGTAATCGACCGATTCGATAATCTCCTGCGGCGTAGATTTCCCCGCCAGCATGTAGGTGTTGGTCATACGCGGCATAGGCAGGTGCGCGTAGGATTCGCGACGACCGTTACCGGTTGGCGCCACGCCCATCAGCCTGGCGTTGAGCTTGTCCTGCATATAGCCTTTGAGAATGCCGTTTTCGATCAAAACGTTATACTGGCCCGGCGTGCCTTCATCATCAATGGCAAGGGAGCCGCGACGGTGAGCAATGGTGCCATCATCCACTACGGTGCACAGCTCAGAGGCCACCAGTTCGCCCATATGGCCGCTGAATACCGACGTCCCGCGACGGTTAAAGTCACCTTCCAGGCCGTGACCGACGGCTTCATGCAGCAGGACGCCAGGCCAGCCCGCGCCCAGCACAACCGGCAGCATCCCGGCAGGCGCCGCGACGGCGGTCAGGTTGACCAGCGCCATACGCACGGCTTCTCTCGCCCAAACATCCGCGCGAACGTCGCCATCCTGCGAGTCCAGGAAATAGTCGTAGCCAAAGCGGCCGCCGCCGCCGCTGGCGCCGCGCTCGCGTTTGCCATCCTCTTCCACCAGCACGCTGACGGAAAGGCGAACCAGCGGGCGAACGTCCGCCGCCAGCGTGCCGTCGGTGGCGGCGACAAGAATTAACTCGTAGACGCCGGTCAGGCTGGCGGAAACTTCCTGCACCCGCTTATCGGCCGCGCGGGCGGTTTTATCTACCCGGCGCAGAATATCCAGCTTCTCTTCCCGGCTCATACTTTGCAGCGGATCGATGCTGGTATAGAGGGAACGATGTTCCACCCCGCCAAGGGTATGCACTTTACCATCCCCATGGTCGCGTACAATGGTGCGGGCCGCCTGTGCGCTCTGTTCCAGCGCCAGTCGACTAATCTGGTCAGCATAGGCAAAGCCGGTTTTTTCCCCGCTCACCGCGCGGACGCCAACGCCCTGGTCGATATTGTACGAACCATCTTTAATGATGCTGTCTTCAAGAACCCAGGACTCGTGATAGCTCGACTGAAAATAGAGATCGCCGTAATCCAGACGGCGCTCGGCCAGCTGGCCAAGAATGGTAAACAGATCCTGATGATTCAGGCCGTTTGCCGACAGTAATTGTTCACTTACCAGGTTCAGACTCATCGTTTTGCTACTCGTTTGTTGCCGCCTCAGGGGCGGAAATAAAAAAGGCTATCTATTGAGAGTGCGGTAATTACGCACAATCGTCAAATCATTGCTTTTTGTCGCTCCGCGCCTGGCGCAGCACTTCGTTAATTTGCGGCTGATCGATAGGACCGGTGATGCGATAGCGCAAAATAGAGACCTTGTTCCACAGCGGCCCCAGTACCTTACTGGCAGCAAAGACCGCGGCGCCGATAATCGGGTTAACGGCAAAGGCCGCGGCGACGCCCACGGTCGCAGAAATCTCCGGCGCGACCACGGCCTGCATATCCAGCTGACGACGCACGAGATCCACCGACCCCTTCATGGCGATATCCGCTTCCAGACCATCGACCAGCGTATCGTCGGTATGCAGAACGCCGTCTTTAATCCACGCCGTACTGCGAATGGAATCAAAGTAGAACCCTTCGCTGAACGTATCGCTAAAGTCGAAGCGCAGCTTGCGCAGCAGCGCGTCAACGCTCAACAAACGCAGAAGCTGGCCGGCATGACCGGTGCTGAGGTCGGTAAATTCGCCTTTTCCAAGACGGCTTTTGAGGATCCCGTTAAGCGAGGCAACGTCTGGCTGCCACGGCGGCGCACGCCAGTGCAGGTCATAATCAATATCAAACGACGAACCTTTTACCGGCGTGGAGACGCCGAAGAAGTTCACGAAATCGTCGGTTTTATTGCCGTGCAGCTTACCTTTCAAAGAGGTTCGTACGCCCGCCGGCGCGCTCACCCATACGCCATCGGTCGTCAGACGGCCAAAACCGGTATCGACCAGTCCGTTCGCCAGCGTCAGGGTATCGCCGCGAATATCAAAATCCCCTTCGATACGGCCATATTTTTGCCCCCACAGCCAGCACTCGGCGCAGCGAAGCTGAAGGTCCGGCCAGCCGTGGAAATCAATGTTGGTATCGGCCAGCGGGGCGCTGCTTTTTTCTGTACCGCGGCTTTTCGCCGCCGTTGGGTTGTAGTAGAGATAGCGAATGGCCGCCAGCCACGGGGCGTTCTTCCGCATCGTCAGGGTTGCGTTGACTTCACGCCCCTGGGCTTCGATCTTCGTTCCCCCGGCATCGGGCCGGGAGACAAGGCTAACGTTATTCCAGCTCTGCCCCGCCATCGTTAACGCTGGCGTTCGCAGCGTGACCTGCTCCGGGAAGACGAGATTACTGCTGACGTCATTCGCCGCTCCGCCCTGGAACAGCGCCAGCCACTGCGCGCCATCCATCGGCGGCATATTCAGCTCCACGCCTGGCTGCTCGGGAAGCGGAGAAACGGCTTTACTGTCCGTGGTTAAAATAGCGCGGTCCAGGGTCAGCTTATGACCCAGCAGCCAGCGGCTATTAATATGGTTCTTCGCCCCCATGGAGCCGGCCAGATTAAAACTGCTTAAGCCGCCATCGACCTTAATTTTTACCGGCAACGGCTCCCCGGCCTGCTTATCTAACGGTGCAGGTAAGTGACTACTTACACTCTTCAGGTCAGCGTTGAGGTCAACCTTATAGGCCGCGCTACCGCGATACGGAAGCTCAATCGCGACTTTTCCGTCCCAGGGCACGCTGCCGCTCAGGGTGCCGTCCAGGGATTTCGGCAATAAACCGGTACGCGCAGGCTGCCAGCTGGCGTTCATCCCGACGTTCACGAGAAATGCTTTCGCGCCTTCGGTGGTCGAGAAATCAAGATTCAGCGGCTGATTAAACCAGCTCGCGCTCATCGGTTCGCTTTTCAGGTCGCCGTTTACAAAGCTGAATTTACCGCTCAGGTTCTGCAATGTGGTATCGATAGGCTTGATAAACAAGCTGTTATTGTTCAACCGGACATCACCTTTAGCGGTGGTCATCTCGCCATCCAGGGGGATATCAAGATGTAAGCGAGCGCTAACATTACCGTCCAGCTGGAGCTCATCCAGCGCCGCGCCCAGCGTCTCTTTCAGCGGCGTCTCGTTAAAATAAGGGCCAACCTCTTTACCCGGGCCGTTAACGTCGGCATCAATCAGCAGCTTTTCTCGCGAATAGTCGGGAATCACCGCATCGAGATTGCTGGCGGTCACGTTGCCGAGCATCGCCTTATCGGCCTTCATCCATAGCCCATCATTGATAAAGTTAAGGTCGATATTAAGCCCGGTAAGCGCGGGCCAGTCAGGCTGAAAGGCAAAGGTGGCGTTCTTGAGCGGCACCGTGACCTGGAATTGCCCCTCATTATGCTTGTACGGGAAAAGATGCGGGTTACCGCCATAAGCCAGCGTAGCATCGGTGGCCTGACCGCCTTTAATGGCTCCGCTGAGGTAATCCACCAGCGCTTTGCCCATCAGATTTTCCGGGAAGTAGCGCCAGGCCTGTCCGCCATCGTTGGTACTGATACCGGCCAGAATACCGAGCCAGGGTTCGTCGCCCTGCGGCTGCAGATAGCGGAACCCACCGCGAGCGCGAACGCCGGTAGCCTGTACATCAATATCGCGACCATCGAGCATAAAACCCTTGTCATTCTTCACCCAACTGAGGGTCGCATCGCCTTTGGCGATCTCCAGCGGCGCACGAAAGACCGTTTCATAGGGCATTTTCGCCTGCGTCATGCTGGCATGCAGAGTACCGTTTTCTACGCTCCCGGCAATGTTGCCGGAGAAATGCTCAGCCCCTGGCAGCAGCTTCCACTGCTTCCAGGACATGTCGCTCCAGTCCGCCCGGAAGCGCGTTTTTTCCGCCATTTGCAGTGGAATATCCAGCGCCAGAAGATTGATTTTGCCGTCCGGCTGCGTCGTACGCCAGATTTCGCCCAGCGACGGAGCCAGTTTATCCGCCATCGGCTGCAGCCCGGTCAGACCGCTAAGGTTAAGGTTGCTGGCGCGAATGCGCAGCTCATCGCTGCGTTGACCATTTTTTCCGCCCACATCCTGAGCCGGGATCCACGCCATCGACAGCGCGCCGCGCGGCCAGGGTTTGTCATCCATCGAGATGCGCGTATCAGGGATGTGAAAGCCCCAGCTTTGATTATCGCGATAGATGTGAGCCGTCAGATTATCAACCGACAGATGGTGCTTCTCTTTATCGCCCTGCCAGCTGGCGCCGCCTTTTTTAAGCCATACATCGCCGCTGGCGACATCGCCTTTGTCGATAGTCATCCAGCCTTCCAGGCTAAACCGCGCGCTCTGCAGGGCGATGTTGTCCTGCATCCAGCGCCCAAGCCACGGCTTAACGTCGATATCATCCGCCTGAAGCCAGACGCGCCCCTTATTGAGCAGGCCGTCTTCATCGCGCAGGTCCATTCGCACCTGCATCACGCCGTGCTGGCCGGTCAGGCTGCTGAGACTAAGCTGCCCCTCCGCGCGATGGCGATTTTTACCGTTCAGCCAGGTAAGCTGCGGAATGGTGAGCTCCGCACGCTGGCCGGAGATGGTCAGAAAGCTCAGATGGCTATCGCGAAGAATAAAGTGATCGAACTGGCGGAGGAAAAGATCGCTGATACGGTCGGTTTTCAGCCCTTCACCGCTATTATTCGTTTGAATGGGGGTATTGGTATGAACCTGCAGCTGCCAGAAGGTCAGATCGCGAAACTGCCAGCGCATATGCAGCAGGCTTTGCCAGACGTCGAGCGCCAGGGTGACGCGTTTAGCGGAAAGCTCGCCGCCATCATTCAGGCCGGCCTTAACATCGCGGACATCAAGCGTCGGGCCAAAAGTCTGCCAGCTGGCGACAATATTTGAAGCATCGACCGGTACGCCGGCCATCGCGGAGACTTTTTCCAGCACCTGCGGACGCCAGCTGTTTAACTGCGGCAGAACGAGACGCAGACCGCTCACCAGCAGTGCGACGACAACAATCAATGTTGCCACGGTGAGCAGTAATATCCCGGGCAGTCGCCTCACGCATCTCTCCTTGTCAGCCTGTTACGCGTCATCCTTTTGCCCGCCTCTTTATCCCGACATCAGCAAGCAAAACGGATGATTACATCATTACTACATCAAACTGCTCTTGATTATAGAGCGGTTCAATTTGCACTTTGACCTGCTTACCGACAAAGATCTCGACTTCTGCCAGCGCGTGCGACTCTTCCCCTTTCAGCGTTTCCGCTACCGCAGGAGAAGCATAGACCAGGAACCGGTCGGAATCGTAGGCATGGTGCACGCGCACGATTTCGCGCATGATTTCATAGCACACCGTTTCCACCGTTTTCACCGTACCGCGACCGTGGCAGGTAGGGCACTCATTACACAGCACATGCTCCACGCTTTCGCGAGTACGCTTGCGGGTCATCTCTACCAGCCCAAGCTGGGAGAAGCCGTTGATGCTGGTTTTAACCCGGTCTTTGCTCAGCGCCTGCTCAAGAGAGTGCAGCACCCGACGGCGGTGATCTTCATTGTTCATATCAATGAAATCGATGATGATAATCCCACCGAGATTGCGCAGCCGCAGCTGGCGGGCAATCGCCTGGGTCGCCTCAATATTGGTATTAAAGATAGTATCGTCAAGATTACGGTGACCGACGAATGCCCCGGTGTTGATATCAACGGTGGTCATCGCTTCCGTTTGGTCAATGATCAGATAACCACCTGATTTCAGCTCAACTTTGCGTTCCAGAGCGCGCTGGATTTCATTTTCCACGTCAAAGAGATCGAAAATCGGCTGACGGCCGCTGTAGTGCTCCAGCTTGCTGGTCATCTCCGGAATATATTCGGCGGTAAACTCCAGCAGCGATTCGTAAGTCAGACGAGAGTCAACGCGAATCCGGTCAAGATGCGCATCGGCGAAATCACGCAGCACGCGCTGCGCCAGCGCCAGTTCGCCGTACATTTGATATCGGGTCTGCTGGCGCTTTTTGCGTTCCATCACTTTTGTCCAGACGCGCTTGAGATAGGCGGCATCTGCTGCCATCTCCTGCTCATGAACGCCTTCCGCCGCGGTACGGATAATGAATCCGCCCTGCTCGTCACAGTATTCAGAGACCACTTTTTTCAGGCGTTCACGTTCCGCTTCGCTTTCAATACGCTGAGAGACGCCGACGTGCGAAGCGCCGGGCATAAAGACCAGATAGCGAGAGGGAATGGTGATATCGGTGGTCAGGCGGGCGCCTTTGGTGCCGAGGGGATCTTTCACCACCTGCACCATTAAATCCTGCCCCTGACGCACCAGCTCTGAGATATCGCGGACGGCGAACTGCTTTTGCTCTTCGCCCGCCACGCACTCGGTGTGCGGCATAATATCGGAAGCGTGCAGAAACGCGGCCTTATCCAGGCCAATATCTACAAAAGCCGCCTGCATTCCCGGCAGCACCCGACTGACACGACCCTTGTAGATATTGCCTACTATTCCGCGTCGCGCTTCACGCTCAATATGAATTTCCTGAAGAATACCGCCATCAATGTAAGCGACGCGCGTTTCTGATGGCGTTACGTTAACTAATAATTCAGCAGTCATCTTTATCCCTTTTCTTCACGCAGTGAGTTAAAGTTACTTAGCAACTCATACGTTTCCACCAGCGGTAAGCCAACGACGGCGTGATAGCTGCCATTTATCTTCCTGACGAAACAGCCACCCAACCCCTGAATACCGTATGCACCTGCTTTATCTAAAGGTTCGCCGCTGGCGACATAATCGGCGATATCCTGCCCTGAGAGCACGCGGAAAGTGACCTCCGTGACCACCAGACAATCCAGCGTCTGCCGCTTATCAGCCAGCGCCACGGCGGTCATCACCTGATGAGTCTTTCCGGAAAGCATGCGTAGCATCTCGGCGGCGTGCCCGCCATCGCGCGGTTTTTCCAGCACTTCACCGTTAAGGATGACAATGGTATCCGCGCCTAAAACCGGGAGATCGCGCGGTGCCAGCGCGACGCCAGCCTGGGCCTTTTCGCGCGCCAGCCGGACCACATACTGCTGGGCGCTCTCCTGCGGGCGGCGCTGTTCCTCAATACCGGGAACCACGCGCTCAAAAGCGAGGCCAAGCTGTGTCAGCAGTTCCTGCCGACGCGGAGAACCTGAAGCAAGATACAGAGTCGTCATATCAACCTTATTGCACCGCAAACTGCTGGCGCACTTTACGCATCAGCAGGAAAATCCATGGCCAGAGCACACCGTTTACTACACTACTCCAGAACACTTCCGGACGGAAAGAGACGTTGATCACTAAAAACTCTGCCCAGAAAACAATGATATCCACGGAGAGGGATAACATGACCACCACCAGCGCCTGTTGCCAAAGCGCCAGGTTGCGGAACAGTTGATACTTCAGCGCAACCAGATAAGCCACAATACTTAATGATAGTGCGCGAACGCCAAGCGTCGACCCGCTGATGAGATCGAGGATCGCGCCCATCACAAAGCCTGTGCCAACGTTAACCCGGTGGGGTAGCGCGAGGATCCAGTACAACAGGATAAGCAATACCCAGTTTGGCCGGTAGACGCTAATGTCCGCCGGCCAGGGCATAATCTGCAGCAATAGTGCGATAAGAAACGAGAGCCAGATAACCCAGCGTCCCTGGCTACGGTAACTTGCCACTATTGCCCTCCTGCTGGCAGAGGCTGCTGTGGCATACCGGTTGCCGGCGCGGGCATCTGCGGCCCCATCGCATCCGGCGCAGGCAGAACCTGCGGCATCATCTGCATCAGGCGTTCATTCGCTACGCGATGAACCTCTTCCGGCGTCATCGGATTCGCGCCGTTGCGATCGGCTCCCCACAGCAGCAGCAGATAACGCAAGCGCTGCAGACCGGCAGTCGGACGCGCCTGAATCACCGTATACGCACGCTGCGTATCCAGCTTAACGGACGAAACCACCCCGACCGGATACCCTTCAGGGAAGCGGCCGCCGAGACCCGAAGTGACCAGCACGTCGCCGACGCGAATATCGGTATTGGCCGGCAGATGTTCCAGCTGTAAATCGTCAGTACAACCGTTGCCTGCGGCAATGACGCGAATATCGTTACGCAGTACCTGAATCGGTAACGCATGCGTGGCATCGCAAATCAGCAGCACGCGGCTGGTCAGTTTCGCGACCGCGACCACCTGACCCACAACGCCTTTATCGCTGATAACCGGCTGGCCTTCATAGACGCCGTTAACGCTGCCTTTATCGATAACCACCTGATCGCTATAGGGGTCGTTAACCGTTGAGATGACCTGGGTCACCATTTTTTGCTCGTCCTGGCGCAGCGGAGAGCCCAGCAGCTCGCGCAGACGCGCGTTCTCCTGTTTGTACTGACCCAGCATCAGTAAGTCGCTGTTCTTGAGCAGCAACTCCTGACGCAGCGCGCGATTTTCCAGTTCGAGCTGATCGCGGGTGGCCAGCGTTTGCGAAACGCTATCCAGCAGCTCCCGGGGACCATTAGAGACAAAGTAGAAAGGGCTGACGGCTGTATCCATATACGTTCGAATTTGGCTGAACGTACCCAGGCGGCTGTCGGCGATTATCACGCCAAGCGCCACCAAAACCGCCAGAATAAGGCGAATCTGTAGCGACGGGCCACGGCTAAAAATTGGCTTCATAGGCTATGCGTATTCTCGTGTCAGTTAAGATCGGGGCAGCCGTAGGCCAGCTACCCGGATCTCAGGCTGACTACTCTTCGCTGAACAAGTCGCCGCCGTGCATATCGATCATTTCCAGTGCCTTACCGCCGCCACGAGCGACGCAGGTCAGTGGATCTTCTGCAACTACGACAGGGATTCCTGTCTCTTCCATTAACAGACGGTCAAGGTTGCGAAGCAGAGCACCGCCGCCGGTCAGAACCATCCCGCGTTCGGAGATATCGGAAGCCAGCTCCGGTGGGCACTGTTCCAGCGCGACCATCACCGCGCTGACGATACCGGTCAACGGTTCCTGCAGCGCTTCGAGGATTTCGTTGGAGTTCAGAGTAAAGCCGCGCGGAACGCCTTCAGCAAGGTTACGCCCGCGAACTTCGATTTCGCGGACTTCATCACCCGGATAAGCGGAGCCGATTTCATGCTTAATGCGTTCTGCGGTCGCTTCGCCGATCAGGGAGCCATAGTTACGACGGACATAATTAATGACGGCTTCGTCAAAACGGTCGCCGCCGATACGGACAGAAGAGGAGTAAACCACGCCGTTAAGGGAGATGACCGCCACTTCAGTGGTACCGCCGCCGATGTCCACAACCATTGAACCGGTTGCTTCGGAGACCGGCAGGCCTGCGCCGATCGCAGCCGCCATCGGCTCTTCAATCAGGAAGACTTCACGGGCGCCAGCGCCCTGTGCGGACTCACGAATCGCGCGACGTTCAACCTGGGTCGCACCAACCGGCACGCAGACCAGCACGCGCGGGCTCGGACGCATAAAGCTATTGCTGTGCACCTGTTTAATAAAGTGCTGGAGCATTTTTTCGGTAACGAAGAAGTCGGCGATAACGCCGTCTTTCATTGGGCGAATAGCTGCAATGTTGCCCGGTGTACGCCCAAGCATCTGCTTCGCTTCATGACCCACAGCGGCGACGCTTTTCGGCGATCCGGCACGATCCTGACGAATGGCCACAACGGAAGGCTCATTCAATACGATGCCTTGTCCTTTTACATAAATCAGGGTATTCGCGGTACCCAGGTCAATGGACAGGTCATTGGAAAACATGCCACGAAATTTTTTTAACATACTAAGGGATAATCCTGAAAGCTGGGGCGGAAAACAAAATCCGCTTACTTTACCAACCACGCGCAGCAGCGACAAGGCGCAAAAATCATCTGCTGCGGTGAAAATTAGTGCAGTTCGTTACCTTTGTTACAAATTTGACTGAGTCCGTCCAACGCAGAAATCTTCAGCAGCGCTCCGCGCTTGAATCTGCAACCTGTCAAAGGTCATTCACTGGCATTTACATTGCGACAATCCGGCAGGTAGACAAGCACACCCCCATCACTATGGCGCGCATTATTCTACGTGAAATCACGCTAAACGGCAGATCAAACAGAGTATCTTTGCGAATATTTTTTCACATTTGTGTCAAGTGGCTGTGAGGCGGCAAAAAATTCCCCCTGGCCACCGGTAACACCGCATTGAGACAGCACCTGCCACTCGCTTCGGCTGAGTACGCCGGTTGCGAAAACCTGAACCGGCATTCCTTTACAGGCTTCTACCAGGCTCTGCACCAGCAGCTGATTTTCACTGCGTTTTTCTATATTGCGCGATAACCCCGAATGCAGCTTAATCACTTCAACATCGAGCTGCTTGATCCAGCTGGTTCCAACCAGCGTCAAACCGGCCTGAACCACGGCAATTCGAATACCTAAAGCGTTAACCAACCGCATAACCGGCTGCAGGCGGCCGATATATTGACAAACATCCGCCTCTGCAAGTTCAAAAATAATACGTCGACGGTGCGATTTTTCGCATTGCATCAAAGTATCGCGCAGCCAGCGCTGGAATCGAGGGCGGATCAAGGACTCGACCGTCACCTGCAGCGCGAGGTTTTCTTCCGGCCAAAAGCCTAAAAACGGCAGCAATCGCGTAATTTGCAAACGGTCATACTCCTCCGCCAGGCCAAACTGCAGCACCATCGGCATATATTCGGCCGCAATCACCTCTTCCTTACCATCATAAAGACGGCACATTAGCTCACGATGATGTACGCGACCATCACGAGTGACGGCGGGTTTCTGGTAAAGTCGCGGGCCGCCGCGGCTAAGCATTTGCTCGATAAGCGTACGCCAGCGCACGTTGCCACGCCCTTTCTCCGGCAGAGAATCGTCATAGACGGCCCAGCTGTTGCTGCCCTGCAGCACCGCATTACGCGTGGCCGCTTCCGCATGCCCCATTACCTGGGCCGCCGTTTGTCCGCTGCGGAAAGCGCAGATCCCGATATGCATCATATCGTCACGATCGAGAATTCGCGTCGGCGGCAGGGCATCCATGGCTTTCAGGAGTAACCCGGCAATGCTGTCCGCCTCTTTCAACGTGCGATGCGGAAGCAGGACGGCAAAATCGCTGCGGTGGTAGCGAGCCAGCAGTGCGCCAGGGTAGCGCATAATAAAAGTGGAAAGCATATTGATCAGCGTAAAGTAGTGCTCTTCGGTCGCTGCGCGTCCCCAGTTATCGCGCAGCAGGTCGAAATCCGGCAGGCGGATCATCATTACGATGCCGTATGACCCCACTTTCTCCTGATCTTCAAGCAGCGTCGACAGCTGATTATCAAAAAATAATCGGTTACTCAGCCCGGTTTTTGAATCCTGCGCGACATAGGAACGGATCAGAGTATCCATACGGCTTCGCTGATCGCTGGCGAACTGAAGTTCGGATAGCAGCATATCCAGCGCGCTACTGGTATTCGCTGGCCACTCGTGTACCGACCCTCGCACCTGCGGTCCGCGTTCGCCATTAAGAATACGCGCAGTGCGGAGTTCCAGTAGCTCCTGGCCCGCCAGCTGGCGACGGATCCAGCGTACGGAAAAAAAGATAATCAGCACCATAAAACCAATGGCGATGGAGAGCGGCGCGGTGATGTGCAGTGAACGGAAGTAATTGGCCATCGGATCCAGGTACACCAGATGGATTGCCATACCGGGCTGCTTGAGCGACGGTACCGTGATATCGCGAAACTGATTGCTGCTACCTAAAGGACGATAGTTATCGGTGCGGGAATGGCTATAGACCGATTTGCCATTAAGCTGAAAGTCAACGCGCGTCGCGTCGATCGGCGTCATCAGCTCATCCATCTGCGGTTCAATCTGGTCAAAAGACATAGAGACCAGACGGTTATCCAGCATGGTCGCCACCGCCTGAACGCGGTTGGTCATTTTTAGCTGAATGCCGTTGTAAAAACTCAGCGAAGCGCCAATCAGCGTGACAAAGATCGTCAGGCTGGTGAGTAACGTGACAAACGCTGAGAATTTCGTCGTTAATCGCATCCCTGTGTTAACTCCGCGTGTGAATGACTACCCGATAAACATCCGGGCTCCTGTGCTGGCGCCTAAACTAAAGTAAGCACTAACTTTCTAAAGAGCGACGCATACTATCAAAGCTGGCGCATCTGGCAATTTATTGCGTTACATCGGTGTAATAATGCCGTTAGCGAGTATAGTCTGCAGAAAAAATTTTCCAATCATCCAACCTATGAGGACCGGCGCATGCAGGCTTTAATCTTAGAACAGCAGGATGGCAAAACTCTCTCTTCGGTGCAAACCATTGACGCCAGCCAGCTGCCGCAGGGGGATGTGACAGTGGATATCCACTGGTCCAGCCTTAACTATAAAGATGCGCTGGCCATCACCGGTAAAGGAAAAATTATCCGCAACTTTCCGATGATTCCTGGCATCGATTTTGCTGGTTTTGTCCACAGCAGCGAGGATCCGCGTTTCCACGCCGGCCAGCAAGTCCTGCTGACCGGATGGGGCGTGGGGGAAAACCACTGGGGCGGACTGGCGGAGCGCGCTCGCGTTAAAGGCGACTGGCTGGTGGCGACGCCGCAAGGCCTGGATGGTCGTAAAGCCATGGTCATTGGGACCGCTGGTTTCACCGCGATGCTGTGCGTGATGGCGCTGGAAGACGCCGGGGTTAGTCCGGAAGATGGCGAAGTCGTGGTCACCGGGGCCAGCGGCGGCGTCGGCAGCACCGCGGTCGCTTTGCTGCATCATCTCGGGTACAAGGTGGCGGCGGTTTCCGGGCGCGAAAGCACCCATGAATATCTTAAAAACCTCGGCGCGCAGCGCATTCTTAGCCGCGATGAGTTCGCCGAAACCCGCCCGCTGGAAAAACAGCTGTGGGCCGGTGCCGTTGATACCGTTGGCGATAAGGTGCTGGCAAAAGTGCTGGCGCAGATGAACTACGGCGGCTGCGTGGCGGCCTGCGGTCTGGCAGGCGGCTTTGCCCTGCCCACGACCGTGATGCCGTTTATTCTGCGTAACGTGCGCCTGCAGGGCGTTGATTCGGTAATGACGCCAGCCGCGCGCCGGGCCGAGGCCTGGCAGCGTCTGGTGCGCGATCTGCCGGAATCCTTCTATGCGCAAAGCGCGACGGAAATCTCCCTCGCCGAAGCCCCTGAATTTGCCGATAAGATCATGACCAATAAGATTCAGGGGCGCACGCTGGTTAAAATCGCCTAATCTGCAATTTTTCGTGACATATTCGCAATAACGCTCCGCCTCCGTCATGCTAAGAAAAACGCACGACGGAGGATGCCATGAAATCCAAAAAACTGACGGAAGCCGACGTAACGGCAGAATCCGTTTTTATGCTGCAGCGTCGCCAGATCCTGAAAATGTTGGGAATTAGCGCCACCGCCCTTTCCCTCTCACCCTCCGCGCAAGCTGACCTGCTGGATTGGTTTAAAGGCAACGACCGCCCGCCGGCGCCGGCAGGTAAAGCGCTGACGTTCGATAAACCGGCGCAATGGCAAAACACTCTCACGCTCACGCCGGAAGATAAGGTATCAGGCTACAACAACTTTTATGAGTTCGGCCTGGATAAAGCCGATCCGGCGGCCAATGCCGGAAGCCTGCGCACTGATCCCTGGACGCTGACGATTGGCGGCGAAGTGGCAAAACCCCTTACGCTCGATCATGACGACCTGACCAGCCGATTTCCGCTGGAAGAGCGAATTTACCGGATGCGCTGCGTCGAAGCCTGGTCGATGGTGATTCCCTGGGTCGGCTTCCCGCTGCATAAATTGTTATCGCTGGTCGAGCCCACCAGCAATGCGCACTACGTCGCGTTTAAAACGCTTTATGCGCCTGAGCAGATGCCGGGTCAAAAAGACCGTTTTATCGGCGGCGGGCTGGCGTATCCCTATGTCGAAGGGCTGCGGCTTGACGAGGCCATGCATCCTCTGACGCTGCTTAGCGTAGGCGTGTATGGCAAAGCGCTACCTCCGCAAAACGGTGCGCCGGTCCGACTCACCGTGCCCTGGAAGTACGGTTTCAAAGGGATTAAGTCTATCGTCAGTATCGAACTGACGCGTGAACGTCCCCCCACGACCTGGAACCTCGCCGGACCTGAGGAGTATGGCTTCTACGCCAACGTCAATCCGCACGTCGATCACCCCCGCTGGTCGCAGGCAACTGAGCGCTTTATCGGCGCAGGCGGCGTACTCGACGTCAAACGCCAGCCAACACTGCTCTTCAACGGCTATGCTGACGAAGTGGCTTCGCTCTACCGGGGCCTGAATTTGCGGGAGAATTACTAGTGCGCCTGACTGTAAAGCAGATTACCTGGCTGAAAGTGTTTCTCCATCTGGCCGGATTTTTGCCTTTTGTCTGGCTCTTCTGGGCCGGACATCAGGGGTATTTCAGCGCCGACCCGGCAAAGGATATCCAGCACTTTACCGGTAGGATGGCTCTTAAATTCCTGCTGGCTACCTTGCTTGTTTCGCCGCTGGCGCGCTACGCTAAACAGCCGTTATTGATACGCACCCGGCGCTTACTTGGTTTATGGTGCTTTGCCTGGGCTACGCTGCATTTGACCAGCTATACGCTGCTCGAACTTGGGATTAACAATCTGGCGCTATTGGGTACAGAAGTCCTCACCCGCCCTTATCTGACGCTGGGGTTAATCAGCTGGCTGATTCTGCTGGCGCTGGCGGCGACGTCAACGCAAGCGATGCAGCGAAGATTGGGTCGTCGCTGGCAAACATTGCATAACTTCGTCTATGTTGTCGCGATCCTCGCCCCCATTCACTACCTGTGGTCGGTGAAGATTTTATCCCCCCAACCGCTCATTTATGCGCTGCTGGCGATCCTGCTTTTAGCATGGCGATATAAGAAGTTCCGCCAGTGGTGGCGCTAATTCCGGATATGTGCAGTTTCCCGCAGTTCTTTTATCAACCGCCACTCTTTACACGATAGCGGTTGATAATCTTCCCTGATAAGACCAGTATTTAGCTGCCAAATGCTACGAAATCGTTATAATGTGCGACTTTGGTTTTCCTGACGGGCTTTTTGAGTCCCGAAAAGGTGACAATCGCGCATCGAAGGTATATTTTGTTTTTTACCCGAGAATGGCAGAAGATAGCCGCATATTGGCCGATAAGTTTCGTTTTTTGCTTTCGAGCATCGGAGGCTTAACCTGTCGGCTTCTGAAGAAGCGCGGCGTCTTGCAACAGCAGTAATTCATATGCTTTACAGACGGTGCTAACACGCCTGTCACAATCACACTAAACAAAGAGTACGGAACCCACTCATGGATATTCGTAAGATTAAAAAACTGATCGAGCTGGTTGAAGAATCAGGCATCTCCGAACTGGAAATTTCTGAAGGCGAAGAGTCTGTACGCATCAGCCGTGCCGCGCCAAACGCAGGTTTCCCGGTGATGCAACAGGCTTACGCCGCACCGATGATGCAGCAACAGCCAGCGCTGTCTAACGCAGTCGCCTCTGCGGCAACGCCAGCAATGGAAGCCCCTGCGGCAGCGGAAATCAGTGGCCACATCGTACGTTCCCCAATGGTTGGTACTTTCTACCGCACCCCGAGCCCGGACGCGAAAGCCTTCATCGAAATCGGTCAGAAAGTTAACGCGGGCGATACCCTGTGCATCGTTGAAGCCATGAAAATGATGAACCAGATCGAAGCCGATAAATCCGGCGTGGTGAAAGCCATTCTGGTCGAAAGTGGTCAACCGGTAGAATTTGACGAGCCACTGGTCGTCATCGAATAACGAGGCGAACATGCTGGATAAAATTGTTATCGCCAACCGCGGCGAGATTGCATTGCGTATCCTGCGTGCCTGTAAAGAACTGGGCATCAAGACCGTTGCTGTGCACTCAACGGCGGATCGCGATTTAAAACACGTATTGTTAGCGGATGAGACGGTCTGTATCGGCCCGGCTCCGTCCGTAAAAAGCTACCTCAATATCCCGGCGATTATCAGCGCTGCTGAAATCACCGGCGCGGTGGCTATTCACCCGGGTTACGGATTTTTGTCCGAAAACGCAAACTTCGCTGAGCAGGTTGAGCGTTCCGGCTTTATCTTTATCGGCCCGAAAGCTGACACAATCCGCCTGATGGGCGACAAAGTGTCTGCGATCACCGCGATGAAGAAAGCGGGCGTTCCGACCGTACCGGGCTCTGATGGCCCGCTGGGCGAAGATATGGACGTTAACCGCGCCCATGCAAAACGCATTGGCTACCCGGTGATTATCAAAGCCTCCGGCGGCGGCGGCGGTCGCGGTATGCGCGTTGTGCGCAGCGATGCTGAGCTGGCGCAATCCATCTCCATGACCAAAGCGGAAGCCAAAGCCGCGTTTAACAACGACATGGTGTATATGGAGAAATACCTGGAGAATCCTCGTCACATCGAGATCCAGGTACTGGCTGACGGTCAGGGTAACGCTATCTATCTGGCTGAGCGCGACTGCTCCATGCAGCGTCGTCACCAGAAAGTGGTCGAAGAGGCGCCAGCGCCGGGCATTACGCCGGAACTGCGTCGCTATATCGGCGAGCGTTGCTCCAAAGCGTGCGTCGATATCGGCTATCGCGGCGCGGGTACTTTTGAGTTCCTGTTCGAAAACGGCGAGTTCTATTTCATCGAAATGAACACCCGTATTCAGGTTGAACACCCGGTAACCGAAATGATCACCGGCGTCGACCTGATTAAAGAGCAGCTGCGCATCGCAGCCGGCCAGCCGCTGTCCATCAAGCAGGAAGAAGTTGTGGTTAAAGGCCATGCGGTGGAATGCCGTATCAACGCCGAAGACCCGAACACCTTCCTGCCGAGCCCGGGTAAAATTACCCGCTTCCACGCGCCGGGCGGTTTTGGCGTGCGCTGGGAGTCTCATATCTACGCGGGCTACACCGTGCCTCCGTACTATGACTCAATGATCGGTAAGCTGATCTGCTATGGCGAAAACCGTGATGTCGCGATTGCCCGCATGAAAAATGCGCTGCAGGAGCTGATTATCGATGGCATCAAAACCAACGTTGATCTGCAGATTCGCATCATGAACGACGAGCATTTCCAGAATGGTGGCACCAATATCCACTATCTGGAGAAAAAACTCGGATTGCAGGAGAAGTAATTCTGCCATCGCTGCAAAAGGCCGGATAATCCGGCCTTTTTTCTTTTTCTCTCCTCTCCTCTTTTCCATGCGGTACAATCCCCGCTTTCTTTATCCTCAAGGGACAAAAAATGGACAAACGCTTTGTTCAGGCCCATAAAGAGGCGCGCTGGGCGCTGTGGCTAACCCTTCTCTATCTTGCGGCCTGGCTGGCTGCCGCCTATCTGCCGGGCGTCGGTATTGGCCTAACCGGCCTGCCGCACTGGTTCGAAATGGCCTGCCTGCTGGTACCGCTGGTGTTTATTCTGCTGTGCTGGGCGATGGTAAAAGTTATCTATCGCGATATTCCTCTGGAGGATGACGATGCAGCTTGAAGTCATACTGCCGCTTATCGCCTACCTGCTGGTGGTGTTTGCTCTCTCCATCTATGCAATGCGTAAGCGCGCAACGGGTTCCTTCCTGAACGAATATTTTCTCGGCAGCCGCTCGATGGGCGGCATTGTATTAGCCATGACGCTTACCGCTACCTATATCAGCGCCAGTTCGTTTATAGGCGGCCCCGGCGCGGCCTATAAATATGGCCTCGGCTGGGTGCTTCTGGCGATGATCCAACTTCCGGCGATCTGGCTTTCTTTGGGGATTTTGGGTAAGAAATTCGCCATTCTGGCGCGCCGCTATAATGCCGTAACCCTGAACGATATGCTCTTTGCCCGCTACCAAAGCCGTCTGCTGGTCTGGCTCGCGAGCCTGAGCCTTCTGGTGGCGTTTGTCGGGGCAATGACGGTGCAGTTCATCGGCGGGGCGCGGTTGCTGGAAACCGCAGCGGGTATTCCCTACGAAACCGGTCTGCTGATTTTTGGCGTGAGTATCGCGCTCTATACCGCGTTCGGCGGTTTTCGTGCCAGCGTCCTCAACGACACGCTCCAGGGAATGGTGATGCTGGTCGGCACTATCGTCCTGCTGGTTGGCGTCGTTCATGCGGCGGGCGGGCTACATAATGCGGTAGAAACCCTGCAAACCATCGATCCTAAGCTGGTTTCCCCGCAGGGGGCTGATGACATTCTTTCCCCCACCTTTATGACCTCCTTCTGGGTGCTGGTCTGCTTCGGGGTGATTGGCCTCCCGCACACCGCCGTTCGCTGCATCTCCTATAAAGACAGCAAAGCGGTGCACCGGGGAATTATCATTGGCACCATCGTGGTGGCGATCCTGATGTTTGGGATGCATCTTGCGGGTGCGTTAGGCCGGGCGGTGATCCCGGATCTGACGGTGCCGGATCTGGTCATCCCGACGCTCATGGTGAAAGTCTTGCCGCCCTTTGCCGCCGGGATCTTCCTCGCCGCGCCGATGGCCGCCATTATGTCGACGATCAACGCCCAGCTGCTGCAAAGTTCCGCTACGATCATTAAAGATCTGTATCTGAATCTGCGCCCCGAGCAGATAACAAATGAAGCCCGGTTGAAGCGGATGTCGGCAACGATCACCTTGCTGCTGGGCGCTTTACTGCTGCTGGCAGCCTGGCGTCCGCCTGAGATGATTATCTGGCTCAACCTGCTGGCGTTCGGCGGCCTGGAGGCCGTGTTCTTATGGCCGCTGGTGCTGGGCCTGTACTGGGAACGCGCGAACGCGAAAGGGGCGTTGAGCGCGATGATCGTCGGCGGCGTACTCTATGCCATACTCGCCACTTTTAATCTGCAGTACCTGGGCTTCCATCCGATAGTGCCCGCGTTGCTGTTAAGCTTATTGGCTTTCCTGGTCGGAAACCGGTTCGGTACCTCCGCCCCGCAAGCCGCCGTATTGACTACTGATAAATAAAGAGTTTTGCCATGCCATGGATCCAACTGAAACTGAACACTACCGGCGCGAACGCGGAAGAGCTGAGCGATGCGTTAATGGAAGCGGGTTCCGTTTCCATTACTTTCCAGGATACGCACGACACGCCGGTATTCGAACCTCTGCCGGGCGAAACCCGTCTGTGGGGCGATACTGACGTTATCGGCCTGTTTGACGCCGAGACCGATATGAAAGAAGTGATTGCGATGCTGGAGCAGAATCCGCTGCTGGGCGCCGGTTTCGTGCATAAAATCGAACAACTGGAAGACAAGGACTGGGAGCGCGAATGGATGGATAACTTCCACCCTATGTGCTTCGGTAAACGCCTGTGGATCTGCCCGAGCTGGCGCGATGTGCCGGATGAAAACGCCGTTAACGTGATGCTCGACCCGGGCCTGGCGTTTGGTACCGGTACACATCCCACCACGGCAATGTGCCTGCAGTGGCTGGATGGCCTCGATCTCGCGGGCAAAACGATTATCGATTTTGGCTGCGGCTCAGGCATTCTGGCCATTGCGGCATTAAAGCTGGGCGCCGCGAAAGCTATCGGTATTGATATCGACCCGCAGGCCATTCAGGCCAGCCGCGATAATGCCGAGCGTAACGGGGTTTCTGAACGCCTGGAACTCTATCTGCCTAAAGATCAGCCAGAGGCGATGAAAGCCGATGTGGTGGTCGCAAACATTCTGGCAGGCCCATTACGCGAACTGGCTCCGCTTATCAGCGTGCTGCCGGTTACAGGCGGTCTGCTGGGGCTTTCCGGCATCCTTGCCAGCCAGGCGGAAAGCGTTTGTGAAGCGTACGCCGATCTCTTTAGCCTCGATCCCGTCGTGGAGAAAGAGGAGTGGTGCCGGATCACCGGTTATAAAAAGTAATCTCCCTGTGGCCTCATCGCAGGCCACCGCTTTTCGCGTTTTCTGTACAAAATCATTCGCTCAATGAGAATAAGATGATGCGGTAACGTATTGTAGTTACCAATAAAATCATAAATTTATTCATTGGACGAATGATATGAAAACAACTTTAGGCAAGGCGGCATTACTGGCGTTAAGCATGATGCCCGTGACGGTTTTCGCTTCCCACTGGAGCTATGAAGGCGAAGGTTCGCCGGAACACTGGGGGGCGCTCAATGAGGAGTACAAAACCTGTCAAAATGGCATGAATCAATCCCCTATCAACATCGATACCACGTTTAAGACACACCTTTCACCGCTGGATACGCACTACATCGATGGCCCCATTACGCTCATCAACAATGGTCACACTATCCAGGCGGGGTTAAAGACCACAACAGCGGATACCGTTACGATTGACGGTACGCCATTTACCCTTCAGCAGTTCCATTTTCATGCCCCGAGCGAAAACACCGTTCACGGTAAGCACTATGCGATGGAGATGCATCTGGTACATAAAAGCGCTCAAGGCGCCGTTGCCGTCGTGGCGGTGATGTTCGACCAGGGCGCGGAAAATAGCGAACTGAACAAACTGTGGGCCACCATGCCCGAGAAAGCCGATCAGACGGCTAAAATCGTCACCCAAATGGATCTCAACGCCCTTCTTCCCGCAGACAAGACATACTGGCGTTTCAGCGGCTCCCTGACCACGCCGCCTTGCTCCGAGGGGGTAACCTGGATTGTGCTTAAACATCCCCTGACACTTTCATCAGCGCAGCTGGCAAAATTTAGCCACGCTATGCATCACGATAACAATCGTCCGATACAGCCGCTGAATGGTCGCGTGGTCATAGAATAAACATCAGCTGTGCTTCACGATCATGTTCTGAAATGAGAGCCAACTCACATAAAGCCAAGGTAATTTGCTGATTTCTTCAGCAGATTATCTTGCCCGTTCCCTGTGCCGGGAAGAAAAAATGAGAAGTTAGACAAAATTATATGTGTAGATAAATTCATCACATGTTTTTAATGCAATGATTTATATAGCTAATTATTCATGCACACTGACCTGCAAGGCGATTCTTTGATCCACCGCAGAGGATTGCTCAAAGTTTGGCCTTTCATCTCGTGCAAAAAATGCGTAATATACGCCGCCTTGCAGTCACAGTATGGTCATTTCTTAACTCATGCGCATCGGACACTACCAGCTCAGGAATCGACTCATCGCAGCGCCTATGGCTGGCATTACTGACAGGCCATTCCGCACGTTGTGTTACGAGATGGGAGCAGGATTGACCGTATCCGAGATGATGTCCTCCAACCCGCAGGTTTGGGAGAGCGACAAGTCACGCTTACGGATGGTGCACGTTGATGAGCCCGGTATTCGTACCGTGCAAATCGCCGGTAGCGTACCGGAAGAGATGGCTGCAGCCGCCCGTATTAACGTGGAAAGCGGCGCCCAAATTATTGATATCAATATGGGATGCCCGGCTAAAAAAGTGAATCGAAAGCTTGCAGGTTCAGCCCTCTTGCAGTACCCCGAGCAGGTGAAGTCTATCCTGACGGCGGTCGTCAAAGCAGTGGACGTTCCCGTAACTCTCAAGATTCGCACCGGTTGGGAACCGGAACACCGTAACTGTGTAGAAATTGCCCAACTGGCTGAAGAATGTGGCATTCAGGCTCTGACTATTCACGGACGCACGCGCGCCTGTTTGTTTAACGGAGATGCTGAGTACGACAGTATTCGGGCAGTTAAGCAGAAAGTTTCCATTCCGGTTATCGCGAATGGTGACATTACTGACCCGCTTAAAGCCAGAGCTGTGCTCGACTATACGGGGGCAGATGCCCTTATGATAGGCCGTGCAGCTCAGGGAAGACCCTGGATCTTTCGGGAAATCCAGCACTATCTGGACACTGGAGAGCTGCTGCCGCCGCTGCCGTTGGCAGAGGTTAAGCGCTTGCTTTGTGCACACGTTCGGGAACTGCATGGCTTTTATGGCCAGGCAAAAGGGTACCGAATCGCACGCAAACACGTATCCTGGTATCTGCAGGAACACGCTCCAGATGACCAGTTTCGGCGCACATTCAACGCCATAGAAGATTCCAGCGAACAGCTGGAGGCGTTGGAGGCATACTTCGAAAATTTTGCGTAATAGAAATAAAGAGCTGACAGAACTATGTTCGAACAACGCGTAAATTCTGACGTACTGACCGTTTCTACCGTTAACTCTCAGGATCAGGTAACTCAAAAGCCCCTGCGTGACTCGGTTAAACAGGCACTGAAGAACTATTTTGCTCAACTGAACGGTCAGGATGTTAATGACCTGTATGAGCTGGTACTGGCTGAAGTAGAACAGCCCCTGTTGGACATGGTGATGCAATACACCCGCGGTAACCAGACCCGTGCTGCTCTGATGATGGGCATCAACCGTGGTACTCTGCGTAAAAAATTGAAAAAATACGGCATGAACTGATACTAATCAGTTAAATGTTTGATATAAAAGGCGCTCTTCGGCATGGGGAAGCGCCTTTTTTATTACATGAATTTTAATGGCTGGCTATCGTCTGCCGCCCATTAGCCCCGCAAAGGATTGACATAATATTATCAACCAGGGCGGGTGCCTGGCGATACAGATCGAATTGCCCGGGCTCCACCAGCCAGTTTTTAATAATACCGGTAAATGCGCTGTGTAATACAATTAATGAAATTTCAACATTGGTTTCCGCTGGCAATAATCCGTTACGAATACAGAGCTGCAAAATGCTGCGAATAATCGGATAGCTAAAACCAATTCTCTTGCGAATCTCAGCTTCCGGCATCATGTCGCTGGAAAACTCACACTTCTGATACAGAATTTGCATTAAGGCACGTTGACGGGGATTATTGGCGATATATTGTAAGCCAATAATAAATTTCTCTCGTAGCGTGCTGAGCGGATCCTGATCGTCTTTAAGGTTAAATTCATGCTGAAGCAGGTCGCGTAGCGGCAGCTGCTGTTGCCACATTTCATTAAATAGCTCAGCTTTGCTTGCAAAGTGCCAGTACACCGCTCCGCGCGTCACGCCAGCAGCATCAGCGATATCGGCTAAGGTCGTGCTGGTCACGCCACGTAAGGCAAACTGCTGAATGGCAGACTCAATCAGAAGCTGCCGCGTCTTTAACGCATCTTCTTTCGTTCTTCTGGGCATACGGTGCTCCACTCAACGCCAGATTGAGAGTGTGGGGAAATCGCTGGATACCTATAAACCTAACATCTGACAATCAATATTGTTTAGCAAAAATACAGATGAGTTAAATCTCAAACGCTCTCCAATAAATACACCGCAAGAATAATTAAGATAAATATATTCATATATTAAATATCAATGTAAGCAAATTTTAATTTAAGTTCATTCTAAAAACATTATTCCTGATATTTTGTTTTTACGTGCCTTGCTGATGGCTAAAAAATAACTATGTCTTACATCCATCGTTTTTTATTTGTAGGATAACAAACCGCATTTTAATTCATTATTTCTTGCACAGATTCGTGGCCATGCCTGGCTCATAATCTATAAGGAACAGCAATGACACCTCATGTCAGGGTTACACTTTTATCCAGCCTTATCATCCCGGCCATCCTGCTCAGCGGTTGCGATAATTCAGGCGATCGGCAACCGCATGCGCAGATACCTCAGGTCTCCGTTTATGTCGTACACAGCGCGCCGCTGTCCGTCACCACGGAGCTACCTGGCCGCACATCTGCCTACCGCGTCGCGGAAGTCCGCCCGCAGGTCAGCGGGATTATCCTGCACCGTAACTTTGTCGAAGGTAGCGATGTCACCGCTGGACAGTCTCTTTATCAAATCGATCCGGCGACCTATCAGGCGGCTTACAACAGCACAAAAGGTGATGAAGCGAAAGCAGAAGCCGCGGCGGCTATCGCCCACTTAACGGTAAAACGCTACGCGCCTCTTCTCGGCACAAAATATATCAGCCAGCAAGAATACGATCAGGCGGTGGCGACCGCGCGCCAGGCCGATGCCGATGTTATTGCCGCAAAGGCAGCCGTGGAAAGCGCGCGTATTAACCTGGCGTACACAAAAGTGACGTCGCCAATCAGCGGCCGCATCGGCAAATCCAGCGTGACCGAAGGTGCCCTGGTGACAAATGGTCAGGCTGACGCGATGGCGACGGTACAGCAGCTCGATCCCATTTATGTGGATGTCACTGAATCCAGTAATGATTTCATGCGCCTGAAACAGGAAAGCCTGCAGCACGGCAGTGGCACCAAAAGCGTGCAGTTGATTATGGAAAACGGAAAACCTTATGCGCTTCAGGGCACGCTGCAGTTCTCTGACGTCACGGTAGATGAGAGCACCGGCTCTATTACGCTTCGCGCCATCTTCCCCAACCCACAGCACGCTCTGCTGCCAGGGATGTTTGTTCGCGCCCGTATTGATGAGGGCGTTTCACCGGATGCAATTCTCGTTCCTCAGCAGGGAGTCACCCGAACGCCGCGCGGCGATGCCAGCGTGATGCTCGTTAATGATAAAAACCAGGTGGAAACGCGAGCCGTCACAGCCTCACAGGCGATTGGCGATAAGTGGTTAATCACGAGCGGTCTGAAAGCCGGTGAAAAGGTTATCGTCAGCGGTCTGCAGAAAGTACGTCCCGGCGTCACCGTGAAGGCCGAAGAGGATACCGCGACGTCCGTCGCGCAATAAGGTACGAATCCCTATGTCTAAGTTTTTTATCCATCGACCGGTCTTCGCCTGGGTGCTGGCGATCATCATGATGATTGCCGGTGGCCTCGCAATTATGCAGCTACCGATTGCACAATACCCGACTATCGCGCCGCCAGCGGTGGCCATCTCCGCAACCTATCCAGGTGCGGACGCACAAACCGTTCAGGATACGGTGACTCAGGTTATCGAACAGAACATGAACGGTATCGATAATCTGATGTACATGTCCTCAACCAGCGATTCCGCAGGCGGCGTTACCATCACCCTGACCTTTAAATCAGGTACGGATCCGGATATTGCGCAAGTTCAGGTGCAGAATAAACTGCAGCTGGCGACGCCGCTTCTTCCTCAGGAAGTACAGCAGCAGGGGATTAGCGTAGAGAAATCAAGCAGTAGTTTCCTGATGGTTGCCGGATTCATCTCCGATAACACGAGCACCACTCAGGATGATATATCCGACTACGTTGCATCGAACGTCAAAGATACCATCAGCCGCCTTAACGGCGTCGGCGATGTACAGCTCTTCGGCGCGCAGTATGCCATGCGCGTCTGGCTGGACGGTAATCTCCTGAATAAGTACAACCTCACGCCTGTCGACGTCATTAACCAACTGCAGGTACAGAACGATCAGATTGCAGCAGGCCAGCTTGGCGGTACGCCGGCCCTTAAAGGCCAGCAGCTAAATGCATCCATTATTGCTCAGACGCGACTGAAGGATCCGGCAGAGTTTGGCAAAGTGACTTTGCGCGTGAACGCGGATGGCTCAGTGGTGCACCTGAAAGATGTGGCACGTATTGAGCTGGGAGGTGAAAACTACAACGTTGTCGCAAAAATCAATGGAAAACCGGCTTCAGGACTGGGAATTAAGCTCGCTACCGGCGCCAATGCCATCGATACCGCCGCCGCGATTAAAGCGAAGCTTGCCGAACTGCAGCCGTACTTCCCGCAGGGGATGAAGGTCGTCTATCCCTACGACACTACGCCGTTTGTGAAAATCTCTATTCATGAGGTTGTGAAGACGCTGTTTGAAGCGATTATCCTCGTCTTCCTGGTGATGTATCTGTTCTTACAGAATATCCGGGCCACGCTGATCCCCACCATTGCGGTTCCGGTCGTCCTGCTCGGGACCTTTGCCGTACTGGCGATGTTCGGTTACTCCATCAATACGCTAACGATGTTTGGCATGGTGCTGGCAATAGGCCTTCTGGTCGACGATGCTATCGTGGTGGTGGAAAACGTCGAACGCGTCATGGTAGAAGAGAAGCTTCCCCCCAAAGAAGCGACGGAAAAATCAATGTCGCAAATTCAGGGGGCGCTGGTCGGCATTGCCATGGTGCTATCGGCAGTGTTTGTCCCGATGGCCTTCTTTGGCGGCTCTACGGGGGCGATCTATCGGCAATTTTCTATCACCATCGTCTCCGCCATGGCGCTGTCCGTCCTGGTCGCGCTGATCCTGACCCCCGCGCTTTGTGCCACATTACTGAAACCTGCATCAGCCGATCATCATGAGAAAAAAGGATTTTTTGGCTGGTTTAATGCGAAATTCGATCGTAGCGTGAACCACTACACTAACAGCGTCAGCGGGATCCTGCGCTGTACCGGACGCTACCTGATCATCTATTTGCTGATCGTTGTGGGTATGGCCGTCCTGTTTATGCGCCTGCCCACCTCCTTCTTGCCGGATGAGGATCAGGGGGTATTTATGACCATGATCCAGCTTCCTTCAGGCGCAACGCAGGAACGCACGCAAAAGGTTCTTGATACGGTTACCGATTACTATCTGCATAAAGAGAAGGCGAATGTTGAAAGCGTCTTTACCGTTAACGGCTTTAGCTTTAGCGGTCAGGGTCAAAACTCCGGTATGGCGTTTGTCAGCCTGAAGCCATGGGAAGAACGCAGTGGCGCAGAGAATGGCGTTGAGGCAATCATCAAACGTGCGACCGTTGCCTTCAGTCAGATTAAAGATGCTATGGTCTTTCCTTTCAATCTGCCGGCAATTATCGAACTGGGTACGGCGACCGGTTTTGACTTTGAGCTTATCGATCAGGGTAACCTTGGCCATAGCGCGTTAACCCTGGCCCGTAATCAACTTCTGGGTATGGTGAGAGAGCATCCCGACCAGCTGGTACGCGTTCGCCCCAACGGGCTCGAAGACACGCCGCAATTTAAGCTGGATGTTGATCAGGAGAAAGCTCAGGCTCTGGGGATTTCGCTATCCGATATCAATGAAACCATTTCCGCGGCGCTAGGGGGTTACTACGTCAACGACTTTATTGACC
The DNA here is from genome assembly GCF_040062275.1 of Klebsiella sp. GW_Kp182. NCBI lineage: Bacteria > Pseudomonadati > Pseudomonadota > Gammaproteobacteria > Enterobacterales > Enterobacteriaceae > Klebsiella > Klebsiella sp. GW_Kp182. The sequence continues at coordinate 40,239 of NZ_JBEAFQ010000059.1, forward strand.
ATGGACGAGTGAAAAAAGTCTACGTTCAGGCCGATGCAAAATTCCGTATGCTGCCGAGCGATATCAATAATATGTACGTCCGCAGCGCGAATGGCGAAATGGTTCCGTTCTCCGCCTTTGTCACCTCACGCTGGGTTTATGGTTCACCGCGCCTGGAGCGCTATAATGGCTTACCCTCTATGGAAGTTTTGGGTGAAGCTGCTCCGGGGAAAAGTACCGGCGATGCGATGATTTTAATGGAGCAGTTAGCCAGCAAGCTTCCTGCCGGTATTGGTTACGACTGGACGGGAATGTCCTATCAAGAACGTTTATCCGGTAACCAGGCGCCCGCGCTCTACGCCATTTCGCTTATTGTTGTCTTTCTGTGTCTTGCGGCGCTTTATGAAAGTTGGTCTATTCCCTTCTCCGTCATGCTCGTCGTTCCATTAGGGGTAGTTGGTGCATTACTGGCGGCGTCGTTACGCGGGCTTAATAATGACGTTTATTTCCAGGTGGGCTTATTAACAACTATCGGCCTCTCTGCGAAAAACGCGATTCTTATCGTGGAGTTTGCGAAAGACCTGATGGATAAAGAAGGCAAAGGAATTATCGAAGCCACACTTGAAGCATCGCGTATGCGTTTACGCCCTATCCTGATGACTTCGCTGGCCTTTATCCTCGGGGTTCTGCCTCTGGTTATTAGCCATGGAGCCGGCAGCGGCGCCCAAAACGCGGTCGGTACCGGCGTTATGGGCGGAATGCTGACGGCAACATTACTGGCGATCTTCTTTGTTCCTGTCTTCTTCGTCGTGGTAAGACGCCGCTTTACGAAACACGCAGAGTAAATATGTTTTTCTAAAGGCACCTTTCAGGTGCCTTTTTTTCGTCTGCGTTTCGATAACTATCCTGATGATATTAAATATATTTATTGCCGCGGTACCCAATACACATTATTTCCCCATAGTTCTCTGGTTTTCTTCATGATATTTACGTTACTCATAAATTGAGATTATTTACTCTAGCGGCACCCCATATTGCTGATGATAAAATAAACCGTTCCGCGCAGGTACGGGTTCTCCAATACAGCGAAGCGGATTATTTAGAGGTAATATCATGACTAAAGTTATTCTAGTGGCATTGCTGGCAACGCTACTCGCCGGCTGTGCACATGACTCTCCGTGTGTACCGGTCTATGATTCTGAAGGCAGATTAGTGCACACCAATACCTGTATGAAAGGAACGACCCAGGATAACTGGGAAACCGCCGGCGCGATTGCCGGGGGCGCAGCTGCCGTTGCTGGCCTGACGCTCGGCATCGTGGCGTTGACTCGTTAATTCCTTTCTTTTCTCTGCCATGACAGGTGCCGGAGCGAGCTCCGGCAGCGCTTTTCCCGAAGGTAAGCTCCACAATGCTTAAACTGCAATACCGGCAGCTGAAGCTCGGGAAACGATCCTTTAGATAAGATCAAATGGGCAAATTGTCATTGCCAGGTCTGGTATAAATGGATATTTTCGCAGCAGCACAAACGCAAAAAGCCCATCCGTCAGGATGGGCTTTTCACTTATTTGATGCCTGGCAATGCCCTACTCTCACATGGGGAGACCCCACACTACCATCGGCGCTACGGCGTTTCACT
>NZ_JBEAFQ010000060.1:0-40819 GCF_040062275.1 Klebsiella sp. GW_Kp182
TTTCAATCCCCTGCTCTACCGACTGAGCTATCCGGGCAACGGGGCGCATTAAACCGTAATCCGTACTCGGCGTCAATCAAATTTCTCGATTTATCTACCGGTTGCTTAAGTTTGCGGCAATTCTGCGCCTGAAGACGCTTTTTTGCTGAAAATTACATCATACCGTTGTCGCCTTCACGGATTTTCCAGCCGCTGGTCACCGAGATAGCGCGGCGTAATCCGGAGATCGCGTAGTCGCCAACAATGTCTTCGTCATCGCGCGGCGAGCTGATTGTGATTTCCGCATCGACGCCGTGACGATAGGCGCCGTGGTGGCTAAAGATGGTGCCGATAAAACATTTATCGTTCAGCCAGACCGGGATATATGCCACGGTTTCATAGATATAGTTCGACGCTACCCCGCTGTAGTAGTTTTCCGCGTCGTCGGATGATGTGCCCGGAGGAATAGGGCAAATTGGCGCGTCATTGTCGCTCTGCGGCTTATCCTTGAGCAGGTTGCTCTGCATTACTTCCAGCGACTTCAGCAGGTCTGACTTTTCCCGCTCATTCAGCGCGGGCGTCAGAGGCTGGTCTTTTTCCGGCGAGCGAATGTCGTTAAGGGTGTAGCGATAGCGGATTGTCACTGCCGGCGTACTGCCTGAGGGGCCAAACGGGCGCAACAGATAGAGATTATCTTCGCCAAACTGGCCGTTGTACCAGAGCGCGTAAACCTGGCCGTTAATGCGCACCCAGTGACTCCACTGGTTGGCGCCGCGGCCGTTGAGAGAATAGAGCGCGCCCGGAACGCCTGCGTCAAAATCATCGCCATTGCCGCTATCATCGCTGTTGACCGCAGCAAAAGCGTCGTCGCTGCGTTTTAGTATCCCGGTATAGCTAAAGAGTCCGGTGCCGCCAACGTAGCTGTCGATAATTAAATCGCGTTTACCGTCTCCGTCGAGGTCGACCAGCGTAAAGCTGACTTTACCGTTTTCGGAGTCGGCGCTGATATCGGACTGGAGAAACGCCTGCCACTCATCATCGCTGATATCGGCGGACGGTTTTGTCGTCGATACCAGAGAGTCGTCCGCGTAGGTCAGCGTAAAATGGCTGACGTTCCCGCTGAGGGGGAACTGCTCGGCGATATTATTCAGATCCAGTTCAGGATTGGCCTTCTGCTCCTTTAATACGGCGTTATACAGCGCTTTCAGCGCGTTGTTATCGGCATCTTTCTGCTGCTTCGGAATAACCTGGCTCACAAAGGTGGGCAGCATCCACGCGCCGCCGGGGGCGATCTCCCGGCAGTCGCCGGTGGTGTATTTCAGGCTCTGGACAAACGTTTTGCCATCCCAGACGCGCTCTTCACCGCTGATGCAGTCGGCGATACCGCGGCCTTTATTGAAAAAGGTGAGCACGCCGTCGGCATAGCTGGAGGCGTCAGTGGTGACCAGCTGAGGCTGGGTCATAAACGCCTTGTCGACCACCCACGTTGCATAGCCGTCGTTGTAGGCAGCGCGCCAGCACAGCGCCTGAATCAGCGTGTGGCTTTTATCCAACGGCGTTGCGGTGATCTGGCGCTCAGATGCCGGGATATCCGCGTTTTGCCAGTCGTCGCAATGGCTGTTTAGCAGAGGGACGAGCTGAGGACGGAGTTTCTGCCGCTGCTTTGCCGTCAGCGCTGCGGTGGCAGCATTGTGGATGACCGGCGCGGCGATAATTTCCGGCGCGGGCGCGGCTGACAAAATATTGTCATCACCGGCGTCGCCCTGGCGTAACAGCGCATCGGCAGTGCCCAGGCGCTGCTGAAACTCATCCATTTTCAGGAATACGGCGCTGCTGCCCGCGTCGGAGAGCGTCTTACGCTCGCCGTTAAGGGCAAGCTCAATTTTGCCGTTGTGCTCCAGGGCCTGAATCAGGGCCGCCGTTTGGGTGTCGTCAAAGCGAAAGTGGCTCTCGTCGGCGGCCTCAAGTGGACCGTTATCCCGATCGTCAATGAACAGATTTACCGTTGCGTCAGGGGGGATATCGCGTTCGGTTTGCGCGAAAGTCGCCACAGCGATGACGTGCTGCGCCGCGCCCGCATTGCGGGTCAGCAGAACGCTGACTTCGCCCATGGTGGCGCCATAGCCGGCGGCTCGGCAGGTCCCGGTGTTGTCGCAGGCGAGCTCCCAGTCTTTGTGCGCGAAAGAAAAGCCCTGCGGAGAAGCTGCCAGGAGCGGTGTTGAACACAGCCCCATGATGGCAACCCAAAGAAGAGAGCGCATATCAAACCCTGTCAGCATATCGATGAGGAGGGGATTATATGCGCGATGAATTGGTTAAGATATCGGAATCAGGTCAGGGCGCCGCCCATACGGCACTGGGCAAAACGCAAAATGTCTTCTGCCAGGCGACGCGCGGTATCGACATCCGTCTGGCTGCGCTTGATCAGCAGTCGGCTCAGGCAGCCTTCAACGATTAGCTCCATCTGCTTTGCGACCATTGCCGGATCGTCAACTTCGAGCTGGCTAAGCAGTTCATGGGTATAGGCCAGCGAAGCCTGCTTTTGCTGCTCGGCCAACTGATGGATCGGATGCTGAGGGTCCGGATAAAAAGTACAGGCAGCAATAAACAGGCAGCCGGGATAACGATGGTTGCTTACGCAGGTGGTCAGCGCGGCGTAGCGGGCCAGCAGCTTCTGCTCCGCGCTGAGCGACTCGTCCAGTAAAAGCTGGCGGCGCCAGGCATCGACCTGATGGCTGAGATAGCGAAGCGCGTCGTACAGCAGCGCTTCCTGGTCAGGCCAGAAACGTTTGAGGTCATTGAGCGGGTAAGCCACGCGCTCGGCGACCATTTCCAGCGTGGTGTTAGCGATACCCTCGATTTCGAGGATTTGGATGGCTTCACCCAGGACATCTTCACGTTGCACGGTCTTTTCCTCCATTATTCCTCCTACAGTGTCGCTCACGGTTGTCGATCGCGCAAATGGGCGCTGAATGCCGCGGCATCCATAAAGCCGGTGACGCGCTGCGCGGGCTGCTCCTCCCCCTGTTCATTGAAAAACAGAATGGTGGGCAAGCCGAGCACCTGGAGGTGCTTCAGCAGCGCCGCGTCCTGCGCGCTATTTTTGGTGACATCAACCTGCAGCAGAACGGTCTCTTTCAGGGCCTGTTGCACCTCAGGTGAGGTAAAGGTGTATTTCTCGAACTCTTTGCAGGCCACGCACCAGTCGGCGTACAGGTCGAGCATCACCGGTTTGCCTTTCGCCAGCGCCAGCGCCTGATTGAGCTCATCGACGCTATGGATACGGGTAAACTGGAGATGGGACTGCCGTTGCGCGACCGGCGCATCGAAAGCCCAGTCCTGCAGCGGACGGGCGCTGACCAGCGCGGCGCCGAGCATCGCTATTTGCACAATACGCAGCCAGGGGCGCGTGCCGCCCAGCGAGGTAATAAACGCCCAGCTAAAAAAGGCGACGCCAAGCAGCGACCAAAGCCGCAGGCCCCACGGTTCGCCCACGACACGCTCGAGTAAAAATACCGGCAGCGCCAGGATCACAAAGCCAAAGGCGGTTTTGACGTGGGCCATCCACGGGCCGCTTTTCGGCAGCAGACGGTTACCGAATACGGTCACCAGGATCAGCGGCAGCCCCATACCGAGCGCGTAGAGGTACAGGGTACCGCCGCCCAGCCACAGATTACCGCTCTGGGCAATATAGAGCAGAATGGCGCTCAGCGGCGCGGTGGTACAGGGCGAGCAGATTAATCCGGCAATCGCCCCCATGGCGAATACGCCGCCGGGTGAACCGCCCTGGCGTTTATTGCTCATCATCGTCAGGCGCGTTTGCAGCGACGAAGGCAGCTGGAGCGTAAACAGACCAAACATCGACAGCGCCAGCAGGATAAACAGCACCGACAGGCCGATCAGCACATAAGGGTGCTGCAGCGCCGCCTGGAACTGCAGGCCCGCAGCGGCAACGACCAGCCCCAGGGCGGTGTAGGTCAGGGCCATACCCTGGACGTAGATAAAGGCCAGCAGCAGCGCGCGGGCGGTGGAGAGGCGTTTTTGACCGCCCAGCACGATGCCGGAAATCAGCGGATACATCGGCAGAACGCAGGGGGTAAACGCGATGCCGATACCAATCAAGAGCGCCCACAGCGCGCTAAAGGGGAGAGCGGCATCTTTATTGTCCACAGCGGGGGGCGGAAGTTCAGACGGCGACTCTACCGGCAGCGCCGGGCGCGTTTCCAGCGGCAGAGGCGGGGTCAGCCCGGGTTGCCCGACGGCGGTATCGCTGCCGGAGCGCGCGAGCGCGTTGCCGAGCGGCACGATTTTGGTTTCCGGCGGATAGCAGAAACCGGCATCCGCGCATCCCTGATAAGTCACGGTAAGAGTCGCGCCGGCGGCGGCGTGAGTCAGAGTGACCGGCACGGTCAGGCGCTGGCGGTAAATTTCGCTTTTACCGTAAAACTCGTCCTCATGCCATTCGCCTGCAGGCAGCGAGGGATCGGTAAACGCCGCATCGGCGGACGTCAGCTTTATCTGTTTACGGTAAAGATAGTAACCATCCTTGATTTGCCAGGTCAGATTAAGATCGTGTTGATTCTGCTGAAAATCGAAGGCAAAAGCCTGGTCAGCAGGAACAAAGTTCGAGCGGCCAGGGGCGTCGAACAGGCCGGCAATGGCCGATGTGCTGCAAAGCAGCAGGATCAGCGTAATGATGCGTTGAGCCATGAGAGGTAATCGTTGTCTCCGTGAATAACGGGCAGAACCAGAAGTTCAGGGGTTTGATACGGGTGATGGGACTTCAGGCAGTCCAGCAGCGCCTGCTGATGGGCACGGTCGGTTTTCAGCAGCATTTGCACTTCATACTCCTGCTCCAGTTTTCCTTCCCAGTAGTAAAGCGATGTCGCTCCCGGCAGGAGAGTGGCGCAGGCGGCGAGTTTTTCCGCCAGCGCTTTGGCCGCCAGGTCCTGGGCGGTCGCTTCATCCGGCGCGGTACAGAGTACAACAACAGCATCAGGCATCGTCATCGTGAACCTCGTATCAGCGAAAAGAGGCACTATAGCATGCAAGATAGGGAGGATTAACGAAACGGGCCAGGATCTGGCCCGAATTTGAAGAGATTTACAGCATGATGCCGCCGAAAATAAACCCGAGGATCACGCATAGCGTAATGGCGATGACGCCGGGGATCAGGAAGGCATGGTTAAAGACATATTTGCCTATGCGGGTGGAGCCGGTGTCATCCATTTCGACCGCCGCCAGCAGGGTGGGGTAGGTCGGCAGAACGAAAAGGGCGGAGACGGCGGCAAATGAGGCGATGGCGGTGAGCGGGCTCACGCCCAGCATCAGCGCGGCGGGCATCAGCGCCTTAGTGGTCGCGGCCTGGGAATATAGCAGGGTCGCGGCGAAGAACAGCACCACCGCCAGCAGCCACGGGTAGTTGTGCAGCAGGTCGCCCGCCACGGTCTGGATATCGCTGATGTGGGCTTTGACGAAAGTATCCCCCAGCCATGCGACGCCGAGAACGCAGACGCAGGCGCTCATGCCGGATTTAAAGGTGCTGGCGTTGAGCACTTCACCGGTGTCGATTTTGCAGGTGATGCTTATCAGCGTCGCGATAGTCAGCATAAACACCACAATCGCTTCGTTACGCGGCAGGACAGGATCCTGGATCAGCCCTACGGTATCGCTGATGGCGGTGGCGTAGAACATCACCGCGACGATACCGATCAGAAACAGTAATACCGAGCGTCTGGCGTGCGGCTTCAGTTCAAAAACCTGGCTGCCGCGCAGTTTGACTTCCCCTTTTGCCAGTCGCTCCTGATAAATCGGGTCGTCTTTCAGCTCACAGCCGAGGAAGTTACAGACGATGGCGGTAAGCATGACGGCAATCAGGGTAACCGGAATACAGATCGCCAGTAGCGTCAGGTAGCTGACGCCCAGGGGCTCGAGAATACCGGCAAAGAAGACCACCGCTGCGGAAATCGGCGAGGCGGTAATGGCAATCTGCGAAGCGACCACCGCAATGGAGAGCGGGCGTGAGGGGCGGATGCCCTGTTCTTTTGCCACTTCGGTGATAACCGGTAAGGTTGAGAACGCCGTATGCCCGGTTCCGGCAAGCACGGTCATAAACCAGGTGACCAGCGGCGCGAGAAAGGTGATGTATTTGGGATGACGCCGGAGCATTCGTTCGGCAAGGCTGACCAGGTAATCCATCCCTCCGGCGACCTGCATGGCGGCGATAGCGGCGATAACCGCCATAATGATTTCGATGACGTCGAAGGGGATCGCGCCAGGTTTAATTTGAAACACGAGGGTCAGGACGAGGACGCCCAGGCCACCGGCGAAACCGATGCCGATTCCCCCGAGCCTGGCCCCCAGATAAATCGCCAGCAGGACAATAACGAGTTCTGCACCAAACATATTTGCCTTCCTTGTTTTATTAACAAGTTGATATTGGGTTGTTGTAATTTAGTAAATCAATAAGAACAAAAAGGGCATGTCATTGCTGACATGCCCGTGGTTAGTTTAATCGGAAAACCTACTGTTCGCTTTCATCGGTATAACGCTTCGCTTTATAGGCCGGATGCATCAGGTTTTGCGCAGAGAAGATATCGTCCAGCTCCGCCGCGGTCAGCAGGCCGCGTTCAAGCACCACATCCCGCACGCTTTTGCCCGTTTCAGCGCAGATTTTGCCGACGATATCGCCATTGTGGTGGCCGATATACGGGTTGAGGTAGGTGACGATGCCAATGGAGTTGTAGACGTAGCTTTCACATACCGCTTTGTTGGCGGTGATGCCGCTGACGCATTTTTCCAGCAGGTTGTAGCAGGCGTTGGTCAGAATATGGATAGATTCAAACATCGCCTGGCCAATCACCGGTTCCATCACGTTCAGCTGCAGCTGGCCCGCTTCGGAAGCCATGGTGACGGTGGTGTCGTTACCGATTACTTTGAAGCATACCTGGTTGACCACTTCCGGGACCACCGGGTTAACCTTGGCGGGCATGATGGAAGAGCCCGCCTGCAGTTCAGGCAGGTTGATTTCGTTCAGGCCAGCGCGCGGGCCGGAAGAGAGCAGGCGCAGGTCGTTACAGATTTTGGACAGTTTTACCGCCAGGCGCTTCAGAGAGCTGTGGACCATCACGTAGGCACCGCAGTCGGAGGTCGCTTCGATCAGATCTTCCGCGGGGACAACCGGCAGGTTGCTGACTTCCGCCAGTTTTTGTACCGCCAGCTGCTGATAGCCATCCGGGGTGTTCAGACGGGTGCCGATAGCGGTCGCGCCAAGGTTCACTTCCAGCAGCAGTTCCGCGGTGCGCAGAATGCATTTGGTCTCTTCGTTAAGCAGAACATTAAACGCGTGGAACTCCTGACCGAGGGTCATCGGTACCGCATCCTGTAGCTGAGTCCGGCCCATTTTCAGAATGTCCTGGAACTCCACGGCCTTCTGCTGGAAGCCTTCGCCCAGCTGATTAATCGCATCGATCAGTTTGAGGATGGAGGCGTAGACCGCGATGCGGAAACCGGTCGGGTAGGCATCGTTGGTGGACTGGCATTTGTTAACGTGGTCGTTCGGGTTGAGATACTGATATTCGCCTTTCTGATGGCCCATCAGCTCAAGGCCGATGTTCGCCAGTACTTCGTTGGTGTTCATGTTAACGGAAGTGCCCGCGCCGCCCTGGAACACATCGACCGGGAACTGGTCCATGCATTTACCGTTATTCAGGACCTCATCGCAGGCGGCGATAATGGCATTGGCGACGCTTTTGGGGATAGTTTGCAGCTCTTTGTTAGCCTGCGCAGCGGCCTTCTTCACCATCACCATTCCGCGGACAAATTCAGGGATATCGCTGATTTTGTTGTTGCTGATGTAGAAGTTTTCAATCGCTCTCAGAGTATGGACGCCGTAGTAAGCGTCAGCTGGAACTTCCCTTGTACCCAACAGGTCTTCTTCGATACGAATGTTGTTTAACATGTGAACCTTCTCTTTCAAGCTGCCTATGAATTCACCAAATACGCAGAATTAATGGGATCTAGCGCATTTTCTGGCCGCAGATTATTTCCTTAATCGGCCCGGTGCCCACGATCATATGCTGATGATAGCGAATATCAGCCGCCCTGATCACTTATTATGTAGTGAATCTTATAAGAATTATTAATCTGTGAAATGAGTCACCGGTTTTCTAATTTTGAAAAAAATAAGCTTTTTTTACGATTGAAAAGTGACGTTTTGGCCCAACATCTTGCTGATGCGAATAGCACATCTATGACTACGGGCGCCGATGCTGGCGTCTGTTAATGAAGGAGACGCCGGTGCGTTGGATTCCGTTAATTGCCGTTTTTTTATACGTTTACATTGAAATCTCGATCTTTATCCAGGTCGCTCATGTGCTTGGCGTTCTGCTGACGCTGATTCTGGTGATCTTCAGCTCGGTGGTGGGGATATCGCTGGTGAAAAACCAGGGCTTTAAAAACCTCATGCTGATGCAGCAGAAGATGGCGGCGGGGGAGAGCCCGGCCGCAGAGATGATCAAAAGCGTGTCGCTGATTATCGCCGGTTTGCTGTTGCTTCTGCCGGGGTTCTTTACCGATTTCCTGGGGCTGCTGCTGCTGTTACCTCCGGTACAGAAGCATCTGACCTTAAAACTGATGCCGCATCTGCGCTTTAGCCGGATGCCGGGCGGCGGGTTTAGCGCCGGAAAGGGCGGCGGCGATACCTTTGAAGGCGAATACCAGCGTAAAGACGACGAACGCGACCGTCTCGATCATAAAGACGATCGCCGCGACTAACATGCATTGCCCGGGCCGGTTACTCCGGCCTGGAATACCCCTCCGCCAGCCTGCGCTTCGGTAAAAACAGCCACAGTACCGCCAGCATGATAAACGCGTAAAGGCTCTTCCAGCCCACCATCGCCAGCAGCAGCAGGCACAGCAGGCTGCCAAACGCCGCTAACGCGCGATAACGTCCCTCAAGCAAACGGCAGCCCGCCAGCATGCACAGCAGATAGATCATAATAAAAATGCCGTTGGCGTAGACGATCAGCGCATCAAGATTGATATTGAGCGCATAAATGCATAACGCGCTAATGACGCAGCAGCCGAGCACCGCGTTCAGCGCGTTGCGCGGAATCTGTCGCGGCGACAGCCGGGCCAGATAGCTCTCGGGTTTGTACTGCGCCTGCGACCAGACCAGGCGAGCAAAACTCTGAATATAGATATTGAGGCTGGCGAAGCAGGCGAGATAGCCGATAACGCAGGCAATCCACAGCGCCTGCACGCCAAACAGGTGCACCACGATATTGGGCAGCGACGCGGCGGCGGCCATCTCCTCGCCAAAGGCATGAAAATGCAGGACCAGCACGGTACAGGCCCAGTAGACGGAACCCGCCAGTAATAAGCCAATCATCAGCGCGCGGGGGAAATCGCGTTCCGGCTGCTTAAACTCAGAGGCCAGGTGTGCAAAAGCCTCCAGCCCGACAAAGCACCAGAACATCACGGAAAGCGCGGAGAAAAGCTGCGAACTATCGATTTCAGCGGGCGCGGGGAAGGGGATCTGCGCGGGATTGATCGCGCCGCGCCACCAGATGGCGACGATCAGGGCGACAATCAGCACGGCAACCAGCGTTTGTAGATTGGCGCTGGAGCTGGCTCCGCGGGAACCGACCCACCAGATAATCGCCAGCGTTCCCAGCTCGGCCAGCAGCAGCTGGCTGTCGTGCCAGCCAAAAAGCGCCTGACCAAAGCCGGTGGCGATGTGCAGGGCCGCGGGTAATCCCACCGGGATCACCGATAAAAAGAGCCAGCCGGTGACGCGCGCCAGACGCGGGCCAAAGGCCATATTCACAAAATGCGCCACGCCGCCGGCGCTGGGAAAGTGGCGGCCCAGCGTCGCAAAGACGATAGCGATGGGAAACACCAGTAAAATCAGCGCCGGCCAGGCCCAGAGGCTGTTATCGCCGGCGACCAGCGCGGCCAGTGCCGGAACGGCGAAGACCCCGGTTCCCAGTAATGACGTGGAGAGTAATCCCACGCCTTGAGCCAGCCCTAACTCCTGTTTTAAACCACTCATGATTCAACCTTGCGCCCGGCAAAAAAAGGATGGTATCACAATCGCTTTTGCTTATGACGTCAGGCGAGGACGGCAAATTTATGTGCGTCCGAGCACGAGGACAAATTTTTTTTTGCGTTTCCCCTTGAAGCGGTAAAACCCCATCCCCATCTCTCAGGGCACTAGCCGGAAAACCGTGTGCGGACCGGCGTCATCCATAACTGATAATGACTTTCTCAAAGGAGAGCTATCAAAATGAGTATTCGTCCGTTACATGATCGTGTGATCGTCAAACGTAAAGAAGTTGAAACGAAGTCTGCTGGCGGCATCGTTCTGACCGGTTCTGCGGCAGCAAAATCAACTCGTGGCGAAATCATCGCTGTCGGTAAGGGCCGCATCCTGGAAAACGGAACCGTGCAGCCTCTGGACGTTAAAGTTGGTGACATCGTCATTTTCAACGATGGCTATGGCGTGAAGTCCGAGAAGATCGACAATGAAGAAGTGTTGATCATGTCCGAAAGCGACATTCTGGCAATTGTTGAAGCGTAATCCGCGAACGACACTGAACATACGAATTTAAGGGAAAGATAAAATGGCAGCTAAAGACGTAAAATTCGGTAACGACGCTCGTGTGAAAATGCTGCGCGGCGTAAACGTACTGGCAGACGCAGTTAAAGTAACCCTGGGCCCGAAAGGCCGTAATGTGGTTCTGGACAAATCCTTCGGTGCGCCAACCATCACTAAAGACGGCGTTTCCGTAGCGCGTGAAATCGAGCTGGAAGACAAGTTCGAAAACATGGGCGCGCAGATGGTGAAAGAAGTTGCCTCTAAAGCGAACGACGCTGCAGGCGACGGTACCACCACCGCAACCGTACTGGCTCAGGCTATCATCGCTGAAGGCCTGAAAGCCGTTGCTGCGGGTATGAACCCGATGGACCTGAAACGTGGTATCGACAAAGCTGTCGTTGCCGCCGTTGAAGAACTGAAAGCGCTGTCCGTACCGTGCTCTGACTCTAAAGCCATTGCTCAGGTAGGTACCATCTCCGCTAACTCCGACGAAACCGTAGGTAAACTGATCGCGGAAGCGATGGACAAAGTCGGTAAAGAAGGCGTTATCACCGTTGAGGACGGTACCGGTCTGGAAGACGAACTGGACGTGGTTGAAGGTATGCAGTTTGACCGCGGCTACCTGTCCCCGTACTTCATCAACAAGCCGGAAACCGGTGCTGTTGAGCTGGAAAGCCCGTTCATCCTGCTGGCTGACAAAAAAATCTCCAACATCCGCGAAATGCTGCCGGTTCTGGAAGCCGTAGCGAAAGCTGGCAAACCGCTGGTTATCATCGCCGAAGACGTAGAAGGCGAAGCGCTGGCGACCCTGGTGGTGAATACCATGCGCGGCATCGTTAAAGTGGCTGCGGTTAAAGCTCCGGGCTTCGGCGACCGTCGTAAAGCTATGCTGCAGGACATCGCAACCCTGACCGGCGGTACCGTTATCTCTGAAGAGATCGGTATGGAGCTGGAAAAAGCGACTCTGGAAGACCTGGGTCAGGCGAAACGCGTTGTTATCAACAAAGACACCACCACCATCATCGATGGCGTGGGTGAAGAAGCTGCGATTCAGGGCCGCGTTACTCAGATCCGTAAGCAGATCGAAGAAGCGACTTCTGACTACGACCGTGAAAAACTGCAGGAGCGCGTTGCGAAACTGGCAGGCGGCGTTGCGGTAATCAAAGTTGGCGCAGCGACCGAAGTTGAAATGAAAGAGAAGAAAGCCCGCGTTGACGATGCCCTGCACGCGACCCGTGCTGCGGTTGAAGAAGGCGTGGTTGCCGGTGGTGGCGTAGCGCTGGTTCGCGTTGCGGCTAAACTGGCTGGCCTGACCGCTCAGAACGAAGATCAGAACGTCGGTATCAAAGTTGCGCTGCGCGCAATGGAAGCTCCGCTGCGTCAGATCGTATCCAACGCCGGTGAAGAGCCGTCAGTTGTTGCTAACAACGTGAAAGCCGGTGAGGGTAACTACGGTTACAACGCCGCAACTGAAGAATACGGCAACATGATCGACTTCGGTATCCTGGACCCAACCAAAGTGACGCGTTCTGCTCTGCAGTACGCAGCATCCGTTGCTGGTCTGATGATCACCACCGAGTGCATGGTTACTGACCTGCCGAAAAGCGACGCGCCTGACTTAGGTGCTGCTGGCGGTATGGGTGGCATGGGCGGTATGGGCGGCATGATGTAATCGTGCGCTATACCCCTTAGAAATAAAGAACCCTCGGGCAGAAATGCTCGGGGGTTTTTCTTTTTGTCGTCTTTTTAGTATAAGGTTGTACATCCGGGCCAGTGCGTCCAGCTCATTGATCGTGGGGAATAACATGCAGGTAAAATATTTAGCAGGGATTGTCGGCGCAGCATTGTTGTTAGCAGGTTGCAGCTCCAGCAACGAATTGACCTCTGGTGGCCAGAACGTACGCTTTGTTGAGGATAAACCGGGTTCCGAATGCCAGCTGTTAGGCACTGCGACCGGTACGCAGAGCAACTGGCTGTCCGGGCAGAATGGTGATGAAGGCGGCTCTATGCGCGGTGCGGCAAACGCTCTGCGTAACCATGCGGCAGAAATGGGAGGCAACGTGATTTACGGCGTCAGCAGCCCGACGCAGAATCTGTTGTCCAGCTTTGTCCCGACAGATAGCCAAATGAACGGCCAGGTTTATAAGTGCCCGAATTGATTTAACAGGTGCCTCTTTTGAGCCAATAGAGGCACCTGGCATATTTTTTAGCGCGCGTTGATTTTGGCCTGTGTCGCCATGTAGAACGCATGTAAAGGCCGCAGGCACTCCTCCAGCGACAGCATTCTTCCCGGCTGAGAAGGAATAATTTGGCTAAAAATCTGGCAGGGCTGATGCTTTGCGTGCACTTCTTTCAGTTTTGGGCTCTTCTCAATTAAGCGCATCACTACGCTATTCTCCTGCTCTGACGGATGGGCGGCGTTGGTTTTAATCACCGCGCCGGAGATGATTTTTCGTCCTGCCTCCGTATCACAGCAGTACAGCACGCCCAGATAATGGGAAAACAGATTGAGCTTCCACTCATCCTGGATGTACTGTTGATAATCAACATTCTTGTTATTCGTTAAATCCAGGGCATATAGCATCAGGCTTTCCAGTGATGACGTTAAATTTTTAATCAGTTCGTTATCACCGGCGTTTTTAAGAGATTGCTGAACTCCAACCAGCAGCGCTTCAACCTGCATATCATCAATGCGCAGCGTAGCAATTTGCTCGTTTTGCAGCACCAGAATGAGCGTTGACCAGGTATCTCCTGGTTTTAACGTAATCGATATGACTCGCCTTTCCGAATTGGGCTGCTGGACTTCCGGCATATCTATAACCGGGGTGTTTTCTATGAGCTGCTCATTAAAAGCGACCAGTTCGCTCTTATAACTTTCACCTTCAGCGTTTAAGCGCTGTAATACGATGGCCATCCTGTGTTGTAAAACTAACAGGAGGTCGGTAAGCGCCTGGGCCTGAAGATAGTAAGACTGGCAAAGTTGATTACTCAGCTTTACTTTGAGCATTAAAGCTAAAAATTTGTCTTCATATTTAATTGATGCGGTATTAAAACCAATAAACGTGCCTTGCATTCGGATCTCCTTTTCCTGAGGGTTACGCTGGTGCCAGCGTGCGTAGCTGTGATAAATCAATGATGCGATCGGCCGAGGCAATGGTGGATGGCCGATGGGCGACGATGATTCGGGTAATGCTTAGCCCAGAGATAGACTGGTTAATCACCGACTCATTTTTAAGATCGAGATGACTGGTGGCTTCATCCATAAACAGAATGCTGGGTTTTCGATAGAGGGCGCGAGCGATTAAGAGCCGCTGTTTTTGCCCGCCAGAGATGCCTAAACCGAGCTCGCCGACAATGGTTTCGTACCCCATCGGCATTTTCATGATTTCATCATGGATATTACATCTGCGTGCGCATTCAACGATAAAGTCCATATCGGCGTTATCTTCAAAGCCGCTGATATTATCGATCAGGGAACCCGAAAAGAGTCTGTCTTCCTGCAGAACGCAGGCCGTTCCATGACGGAAGTTGTTAATGCCGATTTTCTGAATATCGAGGTTATCCGCTATCACATCGCCGCTGGTTGGGGACAGCAGGCCGCACATGACTTTCAGTAGCGTGGTTTTACCGACGCCGGAAGGGCCGACCAGCGCGATGGATTCGCCCGGTTCAACGGTAATATTTAAATTAGAAAAAATAGGCTGCGAGAACGGATCGTACTGGTAGCTGAGATTCTTCACTTCCAGTTTAACGCCCGTGTTTTCTGCAAAAACGCGTCGTGAAGGCAGTTCTTTTTCCGGCTCGCTAAAGACGATCTCTGAAAGACGCTCATTATGTAACGACAGCATACGCAGCTGCATAATCAGATCGATCAAACTTGAGGCGCGCTGCGAGAACTGACCGCGATAGGCATTAAAGGCCATAAACATGCCAAGGGTCATATTGTTATCAATAACCATAATTGCCCCCAGCCAGAGAACCGCAACCTGGTCGATAGAAGTAATAAAGGTATTAATACCGCCAAACATCATATCGAACCGAGTCTGTTTGATGCCGGCATTACAGGCGTCGATGTTGATATTTAACCAGTGCTGCGAACGGCGTTCTTTTAAGTTCAACGCCTTAATGGTTGAAATACCGTAGAGCGACTCCATAAAGTGCGAGCTGGAACGGGCGCCCTTGATAACCTGCTCTTCGGCAACGCGGCGGTAGAAGCTGTAGGTCGCAAAACGCATGATGACGTAGCATAAAGTAAAGCCCACCACGACCCAAACCAGCCAGCCGCCATAAAGCGTTAGCATAATCAGCAGGCCAACGGTCATAATCGAATCGATAATGCCGGTAACAATACTATTGGTGAAGGTTGAGCGGATAGTATCCAGCGAGGAGAAACGAGACTGAATATCGCCCAGATGGCGCTTCTCAAAAAAGGATAACGGCAGGCTCGCCAGATGATCGAACAGCGTTGTCTTCCACTGAATATTGGTCAGCGTATTTAACGTTAATGAGATCCAGGCCCGCAGCATACTAATAAATGTACGGAAGAGCGTGAAGAAAACCAGGCCAATACAGATAACCGAAAGCAGGCTCTGATCGTGCGCCATGATGACGTGGTCGGTAACCAGCTGCGTGCCGATGGGTAACAACAGACCGATAGCCTCAACCACTACCGAAAAGGCAAAGATCTTGAGCAGGACGGATTTCAGCCCAACAATATTACGCATCAGGTCCAGCAGGCGTAGACGAGATTTCGCCTGTTCCTGCTGAAAGTTTTGGTCCGGCCATAGCTCCAGCGCAACGCCGGTAAAGTTATTGGACATTTCCTGGATGCCAATAACCCGTTTACCCAGCGCCGGGTCGTGAACAATAAAGCTGCTTTTACGCACTTTAGTGAGCACCACGTAATGATTCAAACCCCAGTGGATGACGCAGGGCAGCTTTAGCTGCTTGATTTCATCCAGGTCGAGGGATAGCGCGCGGCTTTTCAACCCGGCATGTTCCGCCGTTTTGCTCAACGACATGAGCGTAACGCCCTGAGAAGGACTGCCGTAGCGATGGCGGAAGTTGAGCAGGTCGATATTGAGCCCGTAGAAGCCGCAAACCATCGCCAGACAGGCGATACCGCATTCGGCAGCCTCCGACTGTAATATCACCGGCGTTTTATGGCGGAGCGAAAAATTTAGCTTATCGGTAATCGTTTTAAACAGTTCTTTATGCATCGATCGGGCCACTCACGCTTTGCGTCATCTTATAGAAAGGGGTAAACATCCACATATAAAGCGGACGCTCTTCAAGAAAAACTACCGCCTGAGCCTTCAGGCCGTTAGAGAGCGTGAGCGTTTTTCCGTTGTAGTTAAAAGTCTTGTCTTTAATTTTTATAATGGCTTTATAGAGCGCCAACTCCTGCTGGCTAGTGCCGTTATTAACGTTGGTATATTCAGCCATCTCCTGGCGTGATGCTGGAACCGAGGAGATAGAAATAACCTTTCCTGGAAATTGCCCAAATTTATCCGCAGGAAAAGCATCATAGCGAATATTAATCGTGTCGCCTGGCTTCACATAAGGGATAGTATTATTGGGTAACCATAGGATGAGATAATACTCAATATCCCCTGTGGGTTTGATCTGTGCGAGGCTGCTGCCGTTCTCAACCATCTGCCCCTTAGTCACGGCCAGCGACTCAATCTTTCCATTGGTCGTTGCTTTAATAATGAGATTACCATTCGCGTTGGATTCTACCAGCTGATTTTTGTAATCATTAATTTGATTGTGCTGGCTGGAAATCTGATTATCAAAGTCTGCTGCTTTGGTTATTTTATCGCTATTGGTTTGCGTGAGCTGAGATTCCAGCTGCATTTTTTGGGTAACCAGGGATTGATAGGCGCTTTGCTGTTGAAAATATAAAGAATGCTGATAGTTATACTGGTCTTTAGTGATCAGACCATCCTTGAGGTATTTATCATAGCTGGATAAGTTGGTATGCATTTTGTTTAAGCCTACCTGAGTCGTCGCCAGCATGCGATTAGTTTCAGCCAGTGAGGCGCTGGTAGTTTTAAGCTGTTTATCAAGGGCGGTTAATGTTTCAGCTTTATTGCGCGTCAGTTTGCTTATAATATCTTCCGCATTAGCAATTTTTTCATTAATCACTTCAATTTGGGCTGCGCTCACATTCCCATTAATGGTATTACGCGAAACGTCAAGCTCATAAAGCGGTTGGCCTTTGTTTACGATATCACCCACTTTTACGTGCTGATTAACAACAAAACCTTGCTGTGGTGCGAAGACGTTCACGGAGTGGGGGAGCGTAATGACTTCGCCACGCACATCAATGCGCTGAGTGAAGGTACAAAATATGAGAGATAATACAAGAGCAATAAGAAAAAGTGATGCTAACAAGGTAACCAACCATGCCGGGATGCCTGCTAACAATAATGCTTTCCCTTTCCAGTGAATTTTTTTGTACTCAATCGCTTCCTTGCGATAGATATTTTTTAACATTGTTATCAGCTTTGAGATAGAGAATTAAGATAAAAGAAGGCTCGTCAGAGCCTTCATAAAGTTATGGTCTGAAAACTTTCTTACCAGTAGGCTAGCGTACCATCAACAAATCCATCAAACATCTCGATACATTTATCGAGAGTGATATCCCAGCCAACCATGGCACCAGCAATAGCGCCACCAACGCCGCCAACGCACAGACCGTAAATCATCCCCACCGCCTGGCCAATTGACCCGATACCCAAAATGCCGCCACCGTTACCGCCGAAGATGCCGCCCATAGCAGAACCGGCAAGTGCGCCAGCTGTGGCGCCTAAAATGGATGCTCCGATAGCTTCAGCGCTATTAAAAACAATACTGGTTAAGGCTCCAGTTATCGATGAGAAGTCCCAGGAGTAGCCACCAGAAATCTCTTCCATTTCAAATACAGTGAGTTGTTTCATTATATATTCCTTTAATATATGAGTGCTTTAAGAAAACAACAACAAGTCAAAATCTATTTTGACATTTTTAGAAAATGAAATACACGAAGGTGCAAGGTGGTATTTCGAGGCTGATTCTAATATGTGACTGTTATTTTTCAATGTCCGTGTTGATGATTGATTAGTGAATTTTTAGCGGTTCATGTATCAGCTTTAGTGAATTAATATTGATGGCGTGATTGTGTGTGAGAGAACGGATTGATAACGACAGGCATTTTAACCGCCACACTTCAGGCTGCCTGAGCGTTGGCTGAGCGCGCTCAGCCCAGCCACTTAATGCAGTAAACTGCCAGGTATTCTCTCACTCACCACTCGAATAATTTTGGATTTATAACGTTTTTGCTTTTATTCATCATTAAGTCTATGTAAAACTTGCTGGTATATGCTTATATCCTTGCTCACAGGGGAATTATTCCTCCTGCAGGATGACCTCTAAATCTGTTTTTATCTCCCCAGTGATGCCTGCAGAGACATTTTTAGCGATTTTAAAATAGTCAGCAGTGAGCGTTAAATCCTGACTCTTAGTACTGACGAAGGGGTAGGCACTCAGATCGTTAAATTTTATCGCAGAACCATTTTTTTTAAGAATGATACCTATGTTTTGAGCGCCGTCTGGTAATGAATTTAGTAATAGTCCATTTACGCTTGTTGATGCTACAGATATAGGGCTAAACCAGTAAACATATTTTTTATTGATTTCTGAATCCGGGCAGTTAATATCGAGTATAATATTTTTGGACTTGCCTGCGGCACTGCCGACTGCTACGGAATTTAAATCCGAAATATCAATGGTTGATAGTTTTACGATACCTCCATTGCGCGGCGAGATTTCGCAGGTAGTTTCCTTAAAAGTAATGTTAGTCAAATCCACATTGATTCTGAATAATTCAGCGGTATTCGATGCACCCGTGTTGGTCTGATTTGGCGGGCCAGCCATAAAATAAACCGCCGTTTTGTTTCCCTTTTGTTTCGTTATGGGGCCGGTTTTCACTAACCAGACCATGACCTGTCCAGACGCTTTAGAAAAATAATGATTGCTGGCTATTTCTGGCTGATCTATTTCTGCAGGGGAAAAATAGTTAACTGATGGTAAGGTAATATCAGAAATCTGAAACCCAATACCGGGGATACCTGTCTCATAAACTATTTTTCCACCAATTTTAGTAATATTAGATGGGCTTACGACAGGTACGGTTCTGACGACATAAACATCGCTGGAACTACACGATGAAAATGTTTTGGGATTTACACTTCCACGTCTTGCCGACGCTAATATGCTACCGTTAGGTAATGTGGAATCCGCGATGACAGAACCGTTAAAACTAACGGTAATCGCACCGCCACCCGTTTTACTATATGAGCAGGTAGCCACCGCCTGTAAGCTTATGCTGAGTAAACTAATAATAAAAAAAAGACATTTCATAGTATTACTTTCCCTGTTGGTGGCAAACCGCAGTCGTCTGCGCGATGCCTTCGATTTCCCTGGCCAGACTATAAGCCGCTTTACACTGCTGGCCAGTCTTTGAACCCCACTGGGCATAGACTTCACCGTTATCTTTTAGACCGGACATGTAGACCATCCCACCATCAGACACGATACTGGCCTGGGCATTTTTATCGGTAGTTGACGTTACCGTTGCGCCATACGGCACGTTTTCGCCTGATGCTCTCTTAAGGATAAGGAATGCGCGGCGGCCAATATTACCCGCGAAGTTCGCCCGTACCACGGCTGCACGTGTAGGCACGACTTTTTGCGTCGTATTTGGCAATTCCATATTATTCCCCAGAGTCGTGCTATCTAAGGTTACGTTGGTCCGATGGTATGGCGTAACGTACGGAATAATCGCGTAGCCGCGGGAGTCCGTTTCGATAGTCGCGTCGTTTTCCAGGCGTACATTTTTCAGCCCGGGTGCTTTAACCAGTACGGCGGTTTCAGACATTTCCTGACCCAGGGTAATACCGTCGGCATGCATTAATACGCCGCCGCTGAGACCATAGTTAATCAACTGGCTATGTTTGGCATAACTGTAGCCGGCGTTAACTGAACCCGTTGAACCACGATAGTTGCCGTAGACGCCGCCGCTGGCATCCTCCCGATTGCTGTAGCCCTGCTGTACGTTCCAGTCGAGGTTATGATTTTCCAGCGCCACCCCGCTCAGAGAAACATACTGATCGGTCGAGCCCGGGCTGCTGTTGGTGACGTTGTAGGTCGCATAAGCATTAGGCAACCACTCGCTTAAAGGAATAGAGATATTAAATGAAACGACATGGTCATCCTCTACATAACGGCCGGAGCCACTATTTCCCCAGCTGTAGCGGCTATAGCTATAGCCGGCATAATAGTTAAAGCGACGGAACCCGCCGTTGTAACCAATATTCAGCGAGTTATTGTGGCGCTTGCTGTCCCAGTAATCCTCGAATATACCGGATACAGAAAGGCTACCTAACCCGGCCCCCAGGCTTTGGCTCACGGTAATATTGGTTCTGTTACGCAGAGAGCGTGGAGTATAGCCGCCGTATCTGTTGCTATAGGTGTTCATCACATCGCTTAGCGTATTGTACCCGGAGGTCGAATAGCGGTAGCCGGCTACGGTAATATTGGTGCCGGTCTCAAGAATATTTTTACCATAGCGGATACGCCAGGATTGGCCGGACGTTTTATCTTTATCTTTCTTGTGGGACCAGGCTGTCGTGACGTCTGCGGAAACCGCGCCAATATCGCCAAGGTTTTGCCCGACTCCGAAAGCGAGCGCCTGATAGTTGGATGCCGCCTGCAAACCGGTATAGAAAGTGGTGTTGCTTAAGACACCGTAGCCGATCGTAGCCTGCGTAAACGGTTTTTCATCTATATTGCCGTCATATGGGCGATATTTACCGCTCGTGACCTCATACTCCATCTGGCCTTCTCTGAGCATTAATGGCAGAGAGGCGTAAGGCACGACGAAGTTCTGTTGGGAACCATCGGACTCCTCGACGGTGACGTAAAGGTCACCGTTGCCGCCGGTCGAGTAGAGATCGGTGATTTCGAAAGCGCCCGGAGCGACAAAGGCCTGGTAGATTTGATAGCCATTCTGTTTAATGACGATGCGAGCGTTGGTCCTGGCAATACCCCGAACAATTGGTGCGAAACCGCGCAGGCTTTCAGGAATCATATCCGTATCGGTTGCCAGCTGAATCCCCGTGAAGGGCACGCTGTCAAAAATGCTGGAGAGAGAGGTGCTTTCACCCATGACTAAAGTGCTTTTCAACGACACAATGCTTCGCTGCGCATAGAGATAGACGGAATCCCAGTCACTCTTCGTACCTGCTGATTTATTCCAGGTACTAAGGTTGCGCAGGCGCCACGGCCCAATGTTCAGGCCGGATTGTAGGTTAAGATTGTAATACTCATTGTCTGCTTCATAGTCTTTGCCTGAACTGAACTGATAGTTGGTCAGCAAGGCGTTAATACCGTCATCAAACTCATCGGGAGAAACAAATCCCTGAGCTATCGTCGACAGGGCTGCCTGCGGTATGGATATCAGCAGCTGTTGAGTATTAAAGTTAAAATCGGTGGTGAAATCCGGGATGACGCTCGTATCAGCACAGCCGTTAGCATCCTCTTTTAATGTTGGAAATGCTTCGGAACGTAAACCATAGGTGGTTAATTTAGCAATGCTTAAACATGGCGCGAGTTTTAAGGCATCAGTCGCCGGATCTTTTTTGTCAACAAAGCGAATATCGGCCGTTTCTTGCAGACTATTATTTAAAATAACGTCAATGCGGTACACTCCTGGTGCCTGTGCATCCCTGGTTGAATACAGGGACAGGTCCGGTATTGAGGATGGATCGCCCTGATTTACTGACTTTATAAAAGCGGGATCAAAAAAATCACGTGCCAGGGCATTAGCGCTTAAACCGAGAGCGAGCGCCGGAACGAGAACGAAAAATGTGTGGTAGGTTCCGGATAGCGCCCCTCCCATCTTTTTTATTGAAATAGACATACTTTTCACCCTGGCCAATGAAAAAGAATTTAAATCGATGAGGTGTTAGCTGGGCCCGAGCCCCCATTATCCGTAGCCACCTTCCATACGATCTCTGAACCATTTATACCTGCAGGCAAAGTAAATTCTTTGCTGGAAAAAGCATCAATGTTATTAACTGAACTAGTAATATCCCTGCCGTTTATTGTTATTGTTTTAAAATAAATAAAGAATGGGGTCGGGTTTTTTAACGTTATTTTATTACCGGACTTACGCCACTGCAGATTTCTGGCCTCAGTAGTAATATTCATATCCTGAATAGCGCGTGGACGATAGATGAGGCGCATTCTGTGGCGAACGGCGAGCTGTAGCTTGTTTTTATCGGCTTCACTATCGCTGGTTGGCGGGATAGACATAACGTTAAAGAAGTAGACGGTTTCACGATCCTTTGGTGCTTTGGATATATACGCATTAGGAAAAACACGCACCGTATTCGTTTGCTTTCCCTCCAGACGGAAAAGTGGAGGCGTCACCATAAAAAAGCTGTCTTTCGTTCCTTCAGGTGCTTCTACCCAGGATTTAATAAGATATGGCGTATCATCTTTATTTTCAATGTTTGCGCTGATTTCTCGCGCGCCTTCTTTATAAAGATGACGGGTTGAATCCACCACGACTCCGCTGTGGGCTACGAAGCTGATGGTAATAAAAGAAAGTGTAGTTAGCCTTAATAATGACTTCAGCATAATTCATTCCCTGAATATAAGAATGGGGTTTACCTCAGGTAAACCCCGGCATGCTTATTAGTAGCTAATAGTAAAGGTTGCTACACCCTTAACTGCACCATCGGTAACGCCATTTGCGGTTTTAACGTATGCGGCTTTATAACGCAGATAAGAAGGCGTACCCGCAGTATATGCAATAACCTTAGGCGTAGTGCCGGTGAAGCTTACGCGAGTTCCATCGGTATTAACCACGGTAACCGCAGCGTTAGTCGCCGGGCTGGCCGCGGAGTTGGTCAGCACGTCATCCTGGCCGCTGATATAGTCGCCTGTTACGGTGACGTTGATATTGCCACTAAAGTCTTTAGCGCCTTTCTGGCAGTCTTCGATTTTGTACTCAATATCTTTTGCTGTAGACATATACGGTGCGTTGACAGCCAGGGCCTCCAGCACGGATGCTTTTACATCATCCAGCGTTAAAGATCCGCCTGAAATCATCGCGGACGGCGTTACGTTACAGGATTCGCCGGTGTCGGTTACGTTGCCCAGAATAGTCAGGTTAGAACTGTTCCCTGCCGCAAAAGCCTGGGCACTCAGAACTGCTGAAGCAGCGACCATTACAGCTACAATTGTTTTTTTCATTTATTTAATCCATATAGAGATACTAAAGTCCTGAATAGCGTCATGGCGTGGATGTTAATTAGTATGAATAGTAATAACTAGCATTCCGCTATGCTGCCTGAGCGCTATCGTTATCTTTCTCCTGCCGCCACTATTGTACAAATCAGCGCGTATTGTGCCGGAGCGGTAACAAATCTAAGTGCAGGGTAGATAAAATGCATGTGAATTCTGCTTGAATTTAAAGCTTGTTTATTGAAGGTTGCAAATTCACAAGTAGACTTCGTAGATAATAACGAGCGTATCTGGAACGTATAGTTGTAAATCAGTCTTCCATTTGGTTCAAATATCATGATAATATTATCTTTGCTCTGGGAGGAGCGGGAATTTATCCTTGAAATTATCTAATCTGGCAGGCTAAAAGGGATGTGTTGTGTTTGCTAAAGGTGAATTTGAATTTAATTCATCTTTGTTTCATATGGAATGGTGAGAGAGGATTGGGATTATGATATTCAATGAATATATCATTAATAATGAAGTTATTTTTAATGTAAATATGAATGAGCTACAGCCTGTAGGAGAGAATGGGGACAGCGTGACCCTCAATGTGCCAACGGCACGCTGCCTGCAACTTTTGCTCGAAAGCAACGGGAAGATTATATCCAGGGAGGAGTTTCTGGATATAGTGTGGAAAAATAGAGGGATTGTTGTTTCTCAGAATACGTTCTATCAGAACATTTCCTTGCTAAGAAAATCATTACTGAAAGCAGGATTATCGCAAGATATTATTGTCACAGTAAGGCAGCGGGGATTTGTTCTCGCCGCAGGATCAAATATCGCGTCATTCTTCCGAACGGACGAAAAAGAGCCAGAAAACCCTGAAAATGTGCAGATCACCGCGAGCACATCTTCGCCTCCGGTTGAGAACAATGTGACTCATAATTTAGCCATTCAGGAAGATGCGCAAAAAAGTTTCAATGACAATAAAGCAACAGAGTTCAAATTACCCAAGTGGATTTTACCCCTGCTATTGGTTATGACCGCAGCAAACATTCTTTCTCTTTTCTTGTAGCTTTAATGAATGGGTCTACAGCTTGCTTTTATATTTGCTTTTACTTTCTTTCAGAAAGGATAACGACTGGTTTTACGAAAATGATTAAGCAGTAGTAGTTATATACCAGTGAGTAATAGCAAATAGGCAGTCTGCCTGGCCATGCCCGGCAGACGGATTGACTATTGCTGCTTTAACCCCAAGTCGAGGGGCGTCTTGCTGGGTTCCCCGCCGATTTCCCGCGCAAGTTTTGGTACTAAATAGCCGGACACCAGCGTCAGCAATTCGCGCACGATCGCTCTGGCCTCTTCGTCACTGACCATAAAATGCGCCGCTCCCTGCACTTTGTCTAACACGTGCAGATAATAAGGCATGACGCCGGCGTCGAATAGCGCGTTGCTCAGGTCGGCAAGCGTGTTGGCGTTATCATTTACGCCGCGCAGCAGCACGCTTTGATTCAATAAGGTCACGCCAGCCATACGCAGTTTTTTCATGGACGCACGAAACGCCGCATCAATCTCGTTGGCGTGGTTAACGTGGTTTACCAGCAGTACCTGTAACGATGATGCAGCAATACGTGCAACCAGCGTATCAGTAATACGCGCAGGAATCACAATGGGCAGCCGGCTGTGAATACGCAGGCGCTTGATGTGCGGAATAGATTCCAGCTGCGTCAATAGCCAGTCGAGTTCATGATCCTTGGCCATAAGCGGATCGCCGCCGGAAAAAATGATCTCATCCAGCTGGGGATGTGCCGAAATGTACTCCAGGGCCTGCTGCCAGTTACGCTTATTGCCCTGGTTTTCAGCATAGGGGAAGTGACGACGGAAGCAATAACGACAATTTACCGCGCAGCCGCCTTTCACCAGCAGTAGCGCACGGTTGCTGTATTTATGCAGCAGACCGGGTACAACGCTATGCTGTTCTTCCAGCGGATCGGTAGAGAATCCTGGGGCATTAATAAACTCTTCCTGGGAGGTAAGTACCTGACGTAGAAGAGGATCGTTGGGATTGCCTGGCTCCATACGGGCAATAAACGCCCGCGGAACACGCAGTGCGAACAGGCGCTTAGCATCACGTCCTGCCAATAGATTCGCATCTGCGTCTACATTTAAAAGATGCAGCAGTTCATCAGGACTGGTCACAACATCGGCAAGTTGCGTTAACCAATCTTCTCTGGATGGGGTATTTAGGGTTACAATATGCGCCATTTTGTGGCTTAGCTACCAATTAACAAAATTTCAGAGGGCCTTATGGCGACTTACTATAGCAACGATTTTCGTGCCGGTCTTAAAATCATGATGGACGGCGAACCTTATGCCGTTGAAGCCAGTGAATTCGTTAAACCCGGCAAAGGCCAGGCTTTCGCGCGCGTTAAGCTGCGCCGCCTGTTGACCGGTACTCGCGTTGAGAAAACCTTCAAGTCTACCGATTCTGCTGAAGGTGCGGACGTTGTCGATATGAACCTGACTTACCTGTATAACGACGGTGAGTTCTGGCACTTTATGAACAACTCTACCTTCGAACAGCTGGCCGCTGATGCTAAAGCCGTTGGCGATAACGCTAAGTGGCTGCTGGATCAGGCTGAATGCATCGTGACCCTGTGGAACGGTCAGCCTATTTCCGTCACCCCGCCAAACTTTGTTGAGCTGGAAATCGTTGAAACCGATCCAGGCCTGAAAGGCGATACCGCGGGTACCGGCGGCAAGCCTGCAACGCTGTCCACTGGCGCAGTGGTTAAAGTTCCTCTGTTCGTACAGATTGGCGAAGTCATCAAAGTCGATACTCGTTCTGGCGAATACGTCTCCCGCGTGAAGTAATTCAGGCGGCGAAAGAGTTGGCGCAGCGCCATGCTGCGCCTCTACAGGTTGAAACCGCAGGCAAGGAAGATGAGTCCTACACTGAAACTGTTGCTACTGTTATTGCTGAGCGGTTCTCTGCTTGCCGGGTGCAATACGGCTCGCGGCGTGGGCGAGGATATCCAGAGCCTGGGTCATGCTATTTCTCACGCGGTCAGCTAATCTTATTTCATCAGGCAATTCTTATTCATATACTCACGCTCTATCTGATTCACTTTCTTCACTTCTTTTTCTCTTAAAAATCGTCTCGCTTCCCTCATCCTGGACCAGTTTGTCTATGCTTATAGAGCACGATAACTAAAACTGGTTAATAAGGATGACATTATGGTAAAAAAAGCGATTGCAGCGTTCTTTACGGTTTTGGCACTTTCCTCTGTACTGACCGCATGTAACACCACGCGCGGTGTAGGTCAGGATATTTCAGAAGGCGGTAGCGCGATTTCGGGCGCCGCGACCAAAGCTCAGCAATAGACCATGGCGGTACGGCCGTTGGTCGTACCGTTCTTCCTCACCGTTGCCACGTCGTGTATAATTCCTGCGGAATATCATCTACCTTACGGGACGGCCTGTAAGCGTTTCACATCTGGGGACGGCCCCATCAAAGGAGCCATATGTCCTGGTTTATTCTGTTTATCGCGGGTCTGCTGGAAGTCGTCTGGGCTGTCGGCCTGAAATATACCCATGGGTTTAGCCGCCTGGTGCCAAGCGTGATAACGATTGCCGCCATGGTCATCAGCATGGCGCTGTTGTCGTGGGCGATGAAAACGCTACCCGTGGGGACGGCTTACGCCGTTTGGACCGGAATTGGCGCGGTCGGCGCAGCCGTGACGGGGATTATCCTGCTAGGCGAATCCGCCAGCCCGATGCGCATTGCCAGCCTGGCGTGTATTGTGATTGGTATCATTGGCTTGAAAATGAGCGCGCATTAATACTGCTGATTGACCCACAGCAGTTTGCTGACGTCGAATCCCTGCCGGGTAGCGATATCCAGCATCTGCTGCTTCACTTCTGGCGGGATTTTCGGCGCTCGCGCCAGTAGCCAGAGATAATCCCGGTCAGGTCCGCAAACCAGCGCGTAGCGATAATCCTTGTCCAGCGCAATCACGTTATAGCCGCCATAGAAGGGGCCGAAAAACGACACTTTCAGCGCGGCTCGCGTGGGCTCCCCGGTAAAGTAAGCCACGCCGTCGGTTTTCTGCCACATCCCCCGGTCGGGGTTGTATCCCTTATTGACCACGTCCAGCCCACCATCGTCGCGCAGGCTATAGGTTGCGGTAACTTTTTCTAAACCGCTCTCAAAATGGTGATCGAAGCGGGCAATCTCATACCAGGTGCCAAGATAGCGTTGAGGGTTGAACGGACTGACCACGGTTACGCCAGAAGGTGGCGTCGGCGCGCTGCAGGCTACAAGCAGAAATGAAGCGGCAACAACCGCAATAACGGGTAGCAGACGCATAATGTTTTCCTTGCCAGTTTTAAGCTAAGTGTAGATTCAGGCAGGAAAAATGCGGCAGAATTTTCTTGAGAAGCGAGCCCGGTAACATAATGCTACCGGGCTTATCGCCGAGGAGGTAAAAGCGGCC
Source organism: Klebsiella sp. GW_Kp182 (assembly GCF_040062275.1). Classification (NCBI taxonomy): domain Bacteria; kingdom Pseudomonadati; phylum Pseudomonadota; class Gammaproteobacteria; order Enterobacterales; family Enterobacteriaceae; genus Klebsiella; species Klebsiella sp. GW_Kp182. The sequence continues at coordinate 27,352 of NZ_JBEAFQ010000060.1, forward strand.
TCCGGCGAGCGCTTTAGATGAACAATATGCCGACCAGAGTGACGACGGTCAGAATCGCCGCGAGGCCGTAGAAGACCCACTTACCGTTGGGTACGTGAATTTTCAAATCATGCATCGCATGGTGAATACGGTGAAGTCCACACCATAGCGGCAGCACAATCATCAGGAAAATGAATGCGCGGCCAATAAAGCTATGGGCGAAAGCCAGCACGCGTTCGTAGCTGAAGGCGTCCGCGGGCGCCAGTCCGAGCGGCAGCATAATACCCACCAGCAGCACGATAACGGGGGCGACAATCGCTCCCCACATGCCGCCAGCGCCAAACAGCCCCCAGAATACCGGTTCATCAGAACGTTTTGGTTTGGGATTAATCATTCCAGCCTCCTTACCAGAACAGCGCGACAAACAGGATCACCACGGTGACGACCGTAGTGACGACCCAAAGCCCCTTAATAACCGGCTCTGGCCCCATTTTCTCGCCTTTAAGGATAATATTGGCAGCTTTCGGTGCCAGCTCAAACCAGGTTTTGGTATGCAGCAGCGCGGCTGCAAGCGTGATCAGGTTCAGGATCACGACAATCGGATTTTGCAGAAAACCGATATACCCGGCCCAGCTCTCCGCGCCGTGCTTCAGTGCGAACAATCCGTAAATCAGCACGATGCTGAACCAGACCGTGGGTACCGCTGTTCCCTCACGCAGCATATAGAAGCGATAAAACGGCAGCTTTTTCCACCAGGTGGACGGCATCGGCCGCACGTAGGGTTTGCGTTTAGTCGTCATACTGCACTCCTTAGCGTGGTTTCAGGGTGGCGATAAGAAAGTCTTTCGAGCTTTCTACCTTGCCCTGCTGGATCGCGGCCGCCGGGTCGACGTGTTTCGGGCAGACTTCGGAGCAGTAGCCCACGAATGTACATGTCCAGACGCCATTCTGGCCGTTAAGCTGCGCCATACGTTCCTTTTTACCGTGGTCGCGGCTGTCTTCGTTGTAGCGATGGGCGAGGGTGATCGCCGCCGGGCCGATAAACTCCGGATTAAGACCAAACTGCGGGCAGGCCGCGTAGCACAGGCCGCAGTTAATGCAGCCGGAGAACTGGTGGTACTTGGCCATTTGCGCCGGGGTCTGGGTGTTAGGCCCCTGATCGGGCGTGCGCGGGTTACCAATGATGTACGGCTTAATCGCTTCCAGGCTTTCAATAAAGTGGGTCATATCGACCACCAGATCGCGCTCAATCGGGAAGTTAGCCAGCGCCTCGACTTTAATGCCTTTGGTGTATTCGCGCAGGAAGGTTTTGCAGGCCAGTTTTGGCACCTTGTTCACCATCATGCCGCAGGAACCGCAAATCGCCATGCGGCAGGACCAGCGGTAGCTGAGGTCCGGCGCGAGGTTGTCTTTGATATAGCCCAGCGCATCAAGCAGCGAGGTTTGCTCATCATAGGGAACTTCATAGAAAGCGCTGTGCGGTGCGATGTCCACTTCCGGGTTGTAGCGCACCACTTCGACTTTCATGTTTTTCATCTCAGCCATTCGTCGTCTCCTTCTTCTCGGCTGCTTCCGCTTCCGCACCGTACACGCGTTTTGCCGGCGGCAGAGTGGTGATTTTCACATCACTGTACTCCAGACTGGTGTGACCATCGGCATCGCGGAAGGCGAGGGTATGCTTGAGGAAGTTGACGTCGTCGCGCTCGGTGCAGCCTTCATCCAGGCGCTGATGCGCGCCGCGGGACTCTTTACGCGCGAGGGCGGAATGCGCCATACATTCGGCGACGTTCAGACCATGGCCCAGTTCGATGGTGTACAGCAGGTCGGTATTGAACACGCTGGACGTGTCGGTGATCCGCACGCGCTTGAAGCGCTCCTGCAGCTCGGCGAGCTTATCGACCGTTTTCTGCATGAGCTCCGGCGTACGGTAGATGCCGCAGCCTTCTTCCATCGACAGACCCATTTCGTCGCGAATCTTCGCCCAGTTCTCGTTACCTTCCTGATTAACCAGATCTTTCAGGCGCTTCTCGATATCGACGACCTGCGCGTCCAGCGCGGCGCTATTGGCTTCGCCCGCTTCGGTTGCGCGCTGCATGGCCTGCTCACCGGCCAGACGACCAAAGACCACCAGCTCCGCCAGGGAGTTGGAGCCAAGGCGGTTGGCGCCGTGCAGACCCACGGAAGAACACTCGCCAACGGCAAACAGCCCTTTGATACGGGTTTCACACTGCTGGTCGGTTTCGATCCCGCCCATGGTGTAGTGTGCGGTTGGACGCACCGGAATCGGCTCTTTTACCGGATCGACGCCAACGTAGGCTTTCGAGAGTTCACAGATAAACGGCAGACGTTCAAGCAGCTTTTTCTCACCCAAATGGCGCAGATCGAGATAGACCACATCGCCTCGCGGCGTAGGGATCGTGTTGCCCTTGCGCCATTCGTGCCAGAAAGCCTGGGAGACTTTATCGCGCGGACCCAGCTCCATATATTTATTTTTCGGTTCGCCCAGCGGGGTTTCCGGACCCATGCCGTAATCCTGCAGGTAGCGGTAGCCGTTCTTGTTGACCAGAATACCGCCTTCGCCGCGGCAGCCTTCCGTCATCAGAATACCGGAGCCCGGCAGGCCGGTGGGGTGATACTGCACGAACTCCATATCGCGCAGCGGTACGCCGTGGCTGAGCGCCATACCCATCCCGTCGCCGGTGACGATACCGCCGTTGGTATTGTAGCGATACACGCGTCCAGCGCCGCCGGTAGCCAGAACTACCGCGTTGGCGCGGATCTGCACCAGCGTACCTTCCATCATATTCATCGCGACCAGACCGCGAGCCTGCCCATCATCGACCAGAATATCCAGAACAAAATGTTCGTCGAAGCGTTGGATTTGCGGGAATTGAAGCGAGGTCTGGAACAGGGTGTGCAGCATATGAAAGCCGGTTTTATCGGCAGCGAACCAGGTTCGTTCGATCTTCATACCGCCGAATCGCCGGACGTTGACGCTGCCGTCCGGGCGGCGGCTCCACGGGCATCCCCACTGTTCGAGCTGGGTCATTTCCGTCGGGCAGTGATGAACGAAGTAGTCAACGACGTCCTGCTCACATAGCCAGTCGCCGCCGGCAACGGTGTCGTGAAAATGGTACTCGAAGCTATCATGATCCTGCGCGACGGCAGCGGAACCCCCTTCAGCAGCAACGGTATGGCTGCGCATAGGATAGACTTTTGAAATTAGAGCTATTTTTGCATTTGGATTAGCTTGCGCGGCGGCTATTGCGGCGCGAAGACCTGCTCCGCCTGCGCCTATTACGGCAAGATCGGCTTGAAAAGTTTGCACGACATTCCTCCAGTTTTTGTTTATTTCGCCGCCGGGCTGGCGAAAACGTATCACTGCTCCTTTATAGGTAAGGAGTATAGCCGTAGGGTTATGAGGGAAAATTGACGTGTTCGATTTTTTTATCGTTCTGTGCGGTCGTTTATCTCATTGCTTTATGTTTTTGGGTTATCAATAAATTAAGTGTATGTAACGCGTTTACGTATTCGCACAAAATTTGTTTCATCCGCCAGTTACGAGTAGACTTCGTGCCCTTGTTTCAAATCGGAGAACGTACCATGAGCGAAACGGCAACCTGGCAGCCGAGCGCATCCATTCCAAATCTATTAAAACGTGCAGCGGTCATGGCGGAAATTCGCCGTTTCTTTACCGACCGCGGCGTGCTGGAGGTGGAGACGCCCTGCATGAGTCAGGCGACGGTGACGGATATTCATATGGTCCCGTTTGAGACGCGTTTCGTCGGTCCTGGTCATTCTCAGGGGCTGAACCTGTACCTGATGACCAGCCCGGAGTATCACATGAAGCGCCTGCTGGCGGCCGGCTGCGGCCCGGTCTTTCAGCTGTGCCGTAGCTTCCGCAATGAAGAGATGGGGCGCCACCATAACCCGGAATTCACCATGCTGGAGTGGTATCGTCCGTGCTATGACATGTACCGGCTGATCAATGAAGTGGACGATCTGCTCCAGCAGGTCCTCGACTGCCAGCCAGCCGAAAGCCTCTCCTATCAGCAAGCCTTCCAGCGTCATCTGGAAATCGATCCGCTGTCGGCGGATAAAACGCAGCTGCGTGAAGTGGCGGCGAAGCTGGATCTGAGCAATATCGCCGATACGGAAGAGGACCGGGATACGCTGCTTCAGCTACTTTTTACCATGGGCGTCGAGCCGCACATCGGTAAAGATCGTCCGACGTTTATTTATCACTTCCCGGCAAGCCAGGCGTCGCTGGCGCAAATCAGCACCGAAGATCACCGCGTGGCGGAACGTTTCGAGGTCTATTACAAAGGCATTGAGCTGGCGAACGGTTTTCATGAGCTGACCGATGCGCGCGAACAGCAGCAGCGTTTTGAGCAGGATAACCGCAAGCGCGCCGCTCGCGGCCTGCCGCAGCAGCCAATCGATCGTCATCTGCTGGCCGCTCTCGAAGCCGGGCTGCCGGATTGTTCCGGCGTGGCGCTGGGCGTTGACCGCGTCGTGATGCTGGCCCTGGGGGCAGAAAGCATCGGTGAGGTTCTCTCTTTCACCGTCGACCGCGCCTGATCCTCTCTCAGCTTCCCTTTCGATGATGGAAGGGAAGCCCGCCTTTTAGCCCTAATACCCACAAGAACCGTTTGGGTTTTTGCTACTATCCGCGCTCATTTTTTTTGGCTATCCGGCATCCTCTGCCGCGATACCGCGTTTGGATAGATTTATGCACCAGCAAATAAAGAAGATGAGCCTGATTGGGCTGATATTAATGATCTTCACCTCGGTATTTGGTTTTGCAAACAGCCCCTCTGCGTTCTACCTGATGGGCTACAGCGCGATGCCGTTTTATCTCTTCTCCGCTCTGTTTTTCTTTATCCCTTTTGCGCTAATGATGGCGGAGATGGGAGCGGCCTATCGTAAGGAGGAGGGCGGGATCTATTCATGGATGAATCATAGCGTCGGCCCGCGCTTTGCGTTTATGGGGGCCTTTATGTGGTTTTCATCCTATGTGGTCTGGATGGTCAGCACGGCGGCTAAAATTTGGGTGCCGTTTTCCACATTCTTATTCGGCGCGGATAAAACGCAATCCTGGGCGCTGGCCGGACTGACCTCCACGCAAACGGTCGGTATTCTTGCCGCGTGCTGGATGCTGCTGGTGACCTTTGTCGCGGTAAAAGGCATGCACAAAATCGCCAAAATTACCGCCGTCGGCGGGATCGCGGTCATGGGCCTTAATCTGGTCCTGCTGCTGGTGAGCCTGGTGATTTTACTGCTCAACGGCGGCCATTTTGCCCAACCATTGGATTTCACGGCCTCGCCTAATCCAGGCTATCAGTCCGGTCTGGCGATGCTATCGTTCGTGGTTTTTGCCATCTTTGCCTACGGCGGAATCGAAGCGGTTGGCGGTCTGGTGGATAAAACCGAGCAGCCGGAAAAGAATTTTGCCAAAGGCATTGTTATCGCGGCGGTCGTCATTTCTGTTGGCTATTCGCTGGCGATTGTTCTGTGGGGCGTGAGCGCCAACTGGCAGCAGGTATTGAGCAACCCTTCCACGAACCTCGGTAATATCACCTACGTGCTGATGACCCGCCTTGGCGCCACCCTGGCTAATGCGATGCATCTGCCGCCCGCCGTCGCCGCCCTGAGCGGATTATGGTTTGCCAGAATCACCGGACTCGCCATGTTCCTCGCTTATACCGGCGCTTTCTTTACCCTGAGCTACTCGCCGTTAAAGGCGATTATTCAGGGCACGCCAAAAGCGCTCTGGCCTTCAGCAATGACGCGAATTAACGCTAACGGTATGCCGGCGAACGCCATGTGGTGGCAGTGCCTGCTGGTGAGCGTGTTTATTCTGCTGGTTTCCTTTGGGGGCGATACCGCGTCGGCGTTTTATAACAAACTGACGCTGATGGCGAATGTCTCTATGACGCTGCCGTATCTGTTTTTAACGCTGGCATTTCCTTTTTTTAAGGCGAAGCAGGATCTCGATCGCCCCTTTGTGATTTTTAAACACCGCGGCTCGACGCTGCTGGCGACCGCCGTTGTGGTACTGGTGGTGGCATTTGCCAATATCTTTACCGTGATTGAGCCGGTGATGGAAGCGGGTGACTGGAGCAGCGCGCTGTGGATGGTCGGCGGACCGGCTTTCTTTTCGCTGCTGGCGCTGGGGATCTATGAGAATTACCGCCGGCGTACGGCGGTGCAGCTGATGGTCGAGGAGAGCTAAAACGCTGGCCTTGCCTGCGTTCAGGCAAGGCCGTTCTTACAGGCTGCCGGGCGTGCGGCTGGTTTTCCCTGCCGAGGTCAGCGCCCTGCTGCTTTTTCTGCCATCGATGCTCTCCAGGCGCATCTGGAACGGCGGGAACGGCATATCGATACCGTGCTCGCGGAATCCGGCCAGAATCAGCTGGTGCATCTCGTGGCGCAGCGGCATCCGGTGACCCATTTCGGCGGCGTAGATACGCAGCTCGAAAATCTGGATCCCCTGCTGCAGATCAACGAGGAACGCTTCCGGCGCCGGGGTATCGATAACCAATGAACAGCGGTGCGCGGCATTTAACAGGATCTGCGCCACCTCTTCGGTATCGGCATCTACCGGAGCAGGCACCGTTAGCACCACGCGGGTCACGGAATCCGACAGCGACCAGTTGATGAACTGTTCGGTGATGAACGCCTTGTTCGGTACGATAATCTCTTTACGGTCCCAGTCGCTGATGGTGGTGGCGCGGGTATTAATACGCGTCACGCTGCCGGTGAGATCGCGAATGGTGACCGTATCGCCAATGCGGATCGGTTTCTCAAACAGGATAATCAGGCCCGAGATAAAGTTGGCGAAGATCTCCTGCAGGCCAAAACCGAGACCCACACCGAGCGCGGCAATAAGCCACTGCAGCTTGGACCACTCAATCCCAATCATCGAGAAGCCGACCAGCCCGCCGATCAGCATCAGCAGATACTTAGTGATGGTGGTGATGGCGTAGCCGGTGCCCGGCGTCAGTTCCAGATGCTGGAGGATAGCCAGCTCCAGCAGCGCGGGCAGGTTGCGCACCAGCTGGGTAGTAATAATCAGCACCAGGATGGCTATCAGCACCGCGCCGAGGGTAATCGGCTCCAGGCTCTCAACGCCCTGTACCGTGGAGGTGACGTCCCACAGCGAGATATTCTCCAGGAAGCCAAACGCGGAGTGGATTTCTGACCACAGCACGATAACCGACACCAGCGCGATCAGCATCAGCAGGGAGCGCACCAGACGCAACGACTGGGTACTGATGGCATCAAGATCGACCTCGCTGACCTCAGCTTCCATCGAACCTTCCGGGCTGCTGGTATGCTGGACTTCCTCTTCGCCGCGGGCGCGCTGGGCGAGGATCTCCGCCCGGCGGTGCTTCGCGCGATCGAACGCCAGGCGGCGCCGCTGGATCAGCATCCAGCGGCGTATGATGTGATAAACCACCAGCAGCAGGAACCAGATGGCGACCGAGGTTTCAAGCCTGGCGAGCAGCGCCTGCGACGTGGCGAGATAGCCGATCGCCGCCGCCAGCATCGCTATCAGCGGCGCGCCGAGCAGCATATTCCACAGCAGCCGGTTCAGCATATTGTCGCCGCTGCCTTCTTTGTCGAGATACAGCGGAATGCCGGCGCGTTTCAGGCTCAGGGTCACCATCGCCAGCGCGCCGCAAATCAGCATAAAGCAGAGGCGGCCCAGCGAGGCGGAGAACTCGCGATCGTTGAGGTTATCGAAAGTAATCAGCGCCATAATCAGCGGCACGATCAGCCCGATGCTCATCAGGTAGTAGCGCATCGCTTTGCTGACGCGGCTGCGCGGCCAGCCAAAGTGGGCGATAAACAGGCCGTTAGGGCGGGCGAACGTGGCGCAAATCATCACGACCCACAGCAGCGGTACCGTGGCGGTGACGCTATCGCCAATCGCCACGGCCAGCGGGAAAGGCCAGGCGGCCTGCAGGCCATAGCCCAGCGTCATCCACAGCACCGGCAGCGGCGAGGCCACCAGTATGGACCAGAACACCGTGCGCAGGGTGAGCCAGAAGTGATCCTGCGTAACCTTACCGACGCGCGCGCTGGAGCGCTCAAGGAAGCTGGTGAAATGGCGGCGTGAGCTAATACTGAACCCCACCAGAATGAGCGCGACGAAGAGCGGCAGCAGGGTCTCTTTACTGGTCAGCATCATCATGCTGGCCTTACCGAGCTGGCTCATGGTATCGAGCGAGATCAGGCGGCGGAGATCCTGAACGATCTCCAGCGGCCATGAGAAGCCGATTGGGCTGACGTCCGAGGTCCAGAACAGATAGCGGTGGGTCGCTTCGTTGATCTCTTTAAGCGCATCCTCTAGCTGACCGTTGGCGACCTTCAGCTTGGTCAGTTCGAGCATAAGCGTATCGCCGCCGCGCAGCAGGGAGTTGAGCAGCTCGGTCTGCGTGCGCATCTGGGCCTGCAGAATACGGGTCTGTTCCGCGGTGAGCGGTTCACCGCTGGCCTGACGAATTTGTCTTAGCTGCGGCTGTTTGCCGAGCTGATCTTCATAGCGTAAACGCTGCACGCGCAGCTGCGCCATTTCGGTATCCAGCTGCTGCGGCCGCGGGATTTCCGGCAGCCGCGCCACCTGCGCGCGCAGGGCTTCGCCAAGCAGATTGGAAGAGCCCAGCCACTGGGACTGCTCGCGCAGGGTGTTTAACGCCTGACGCACCTGGAGGGTCTGATTGGTCGCCTGGCGCTGCTGCGAGGCGATCAAATCCATCCGCTGCGCCTGCTGGTTAAGCGCCTGCGACAGCTCGCGGTTAACTTTAAACTGCGCCACGATATCCGGCGGCAGATTTTCGCTGTTTTCCGCCAGCAGTTCGGTGCTTTCCAGCGCTTTCTCCGCCTCGCGCTGCCGTTGGTTATTGAGCTGATTTCGCAGCGCCTGTAGCCAGGCGTCGAGCTGCTCGCTCTCTTTCTGCGCCAGCTCGGATCGCAACCGTGAGAGCTCCTGGCGGTTATTGGCGGAAAGCTGCGCCAGATCCAGCTCATCGACCAGCGCTTTCAGCCGCGCGGACTCCGCCTGCAGACCAAGATTTTGCGCCTGTGCCAGCGGGGTATTGCTGCTTTGCGCGCCGACCCGGCGTTCAACCTCATTCAGCTGGCGGCGGGCATCGCTCTGCTGCTGCGGCAGCTGGTTGAGGGAGTCGGCGATGTCGCGGGCGCGATCCTGCTCCTGCTGAGCTTTACGACTGGCTTCCAGCAGCTGGCTGCTGACCTGGAGAATCTCCTGGTTCAGGGCATCGGAGGAGAGGGTAGTGGAGACCTGGCGCGGCTCATCGCTGAGATTGTTGAGCTGCGCGCGCAGGTTTTGCGACAGTTTGGGGAAGTTATCGATAACGTCCTGGTACTGGCGGGCGCGCTCAAGGGAAGCATTACGCTCCTCAAGGGCGTTCAGGGCAGATTGCAGGACTTCAACGGTTTCAGGCTGGGCGGGCTTTGCCGCCTTCGCCTGTTCCAGCTCCTGGGCTATCTGTTTAGCATCCGGGGCTGTCGCTGCGTACGCCCCAAAACTGAGGCACCAGGCCAACAGGAAAGTGTATATCAGGCGCACGGCGTAACCTTTTTTCAGGAATTAACCTTCGTCTTGTTTATCGTCAACCAGCGGGCTGGCTGCGTGTTCAGCGCGGACTTCTTCTTCCGCCAGCGGCGCGGGCTCTACCGGCGCCGCGGCTTCAGGCGCGAGCGCCAGCGGCTGGCCTATTTTGGTCACCGACAGGCTTTGTAACTGCTCAACCAGCTTCACCTGGCCCGGAGCAAACAGGTTAATCACCGTGGAGCCCAGCTTAAAGCGGCCCATCTCCTGGCCTTTCAGCAGGGCGACGGAGCCTTCGCTATCGCCAGCAGGCCAGGTCCAGCGCTTAATGATGCCTTCGCGCGGCGGCGTGACGGTACCGGACCACACGGTTTCGATGCTGCCGACGATGGTGGCGCCGACGAGGATTTGCACCATAGGGCCAAACTCAGTATCGAACAGGCAGATGACGCGCTCGTTGCGGGCAAAAAGATTCGGCACGTTTTGCGCGGTCAGATGGTTTACGGAAAACAGATCCCCCGGCACGTAGATCATTTCGCGCAGAATACCGTTGCACGGCATATGCACGCGGTGGTAATCGCGCGGCGAAAGATAGGTGGTAACGAAGCTACCGTTACGGAACAGGTCAGCCATCTGGTAGTTACCGGCCAGCAGCGCTTCCAGGCTGTAGTTATGGCCTTTAGCTTGCAAAATTTTGTCGTCTTCAATGGCGCCCAGTTGGCTGATGACGCCGTCGGCGGGCATTACCAGCACGCTCGGGTCTGTGTTTAGCGGACGGACGTCGTCGCGCAGCGGGCGAACGAAGAAGTCGTTAAAGGTACGGTAGCTGGCGGTGTCAGGCTTTTGCGCCTCTTTCATATCGACCTTGTAATATTTCACGAACAGATCGATGACCAGTTTTGTCAGCCAGCCTGCTCGTTTGCGTGCACCCCAGCCTGCGAGGCGGGTGAGCCACAGTTTAGGCAGAATGTATTGCAGTGAAAGTTTAAGATCGTTTAACAAGGTAGCCTCCAGGCCATTATTTGTCGTTCCTGGCCCCGCGTAGCAGCGGAGCCTGAAAAAAGGGGGACGATTCTAACGATGCTCAGCTTAAATGTCAGTCATCGGTTGATGAAAAGCTTTTACGCGTTTTTACCTGTACCTGCGCCATGCTTTCCAGAATGCGATGGTAGTTTTCAAACCGGCTTTCGGCGATTTCGCCTTTCTCCACCGCTTCGCGAATGGCGCAGCCCGGGTCATTGTCGTGTTTGCAGTCGCGGTATTTGCAGCGGCCTAAATAATCATGGAATTCGACAAAGCCGTGGGTGATTTGTTCCGCGTCGAGATGCCACAGGCCGAACTCGCGTACGCCCGGCGAGTCAATCACATCGCCGCCGTGCGGGAAGTGGTACAGGCGCGCGGCTGTGGTGGTGTGCTGCCCCAGTCCGGAGACATCCGAAACGTCATTGGTGAGGATTTGGTCATCATGCAGGCCCAGCAGCGCGTTCAGCAGGCTGGATTTGCCTACCCCTGACTGCCCGGCAAAGATACTGATACGATCGGTGAGCGCCTCTTCAAGCGGCTTCAGGCCATCCTGCGTGCGGCTGGAGACCATCAGTACGCGGTAACCAATATGGCGATAGATGTCCATTTGCTCGTTGACGAAGTCCATGCTCGCCTGATCCAGCAGGTCGATCTTATTGAGCACGATCAGCGGCTCAACGTTCAGCGTTTCGCAGGCCACGAGGTAGCGGTCGATAATATTCGGAGAAAGCTCAGGCAAGATCGCGGAAACAATGACAATCTGATTGATATTGGCGGCGATGGGTTTGACGCCGTCGTAGAAATCCGGACGCGTCAATACGGAGGTCCGTTCATGGACGGCCTCGACGATGCCCTTGACGTTGACGCCGTCAGCTTCGCTTTTGCCAGGCCGCCAGACCACGCGATCGCCGGTGACCAGCGAACGGATAGTGCGGCGTATGTTGCAACGGTGGACGCTACCGTCGGCGGATTCGACATCGGCATGCATGCCAAAGCGGCTAATGACGGTCCCTTCGGATTTCTCACCGAACAGGTTGTCATCAAAATCGGCCTTCTCCGAAGTCGTTTTCAGGCGGCGCTGGTGGTTGGCCTTCACGCGGCGCTGTTGGCCTTTGGAGAGTTTATTTTTACTCAATCGAACTGGCTCCTGGTCGCCCTGTACGGGCAAAACCTCTATGATACACGCTATTTTAGATGAATATAGTGACGTAAGAAGGGTGGAAAATAACATGAGTGCAGATGAAAACAACCTGATTTGGATCGATCTTGAAATGACGGGGCTGGATCCGGAGCGCGATCGCATCATCGAAATCGCCACCCTGGTGACCGACGCGAATCTGAACATTCTGGCGGAAGGGCCGACCATTGCGGTGCACCAGTCAGACGCGCAGCTGGCGCTGATGGACGAGTGGAACGTGCGTACCCATACCGGCAGCGGGCTGGTGGAACGGGTGAAGGCGAGTACCCAGGGCGATCGTGAAGCCGAACTGGCGACTATCGAATTCCTCAAAAAGTGGGTACCGGCGGGTAAGTCGCCGATCTGCGGCAATAGCATCGGCCAGGATCGCCGCTTCTTGTTTAAATATATGCCTGAGCTGGAAACGTATTTCCACTACCGCTATCTGGACGTCAGCACGCTGAAAGAGCTGGCTCGTCGCTGGAAGCCGGAAATTCTCGACGGCTTTAAGAAACAAGGAACCCACCAGGCGATGGACGATATTCGCGAATCGGTCGCGGAACTGGCCTACTATCGCGAACACTTTATTAAGCTTTAACGCCCGTGCCGGGGCCAACACACCCCGGTCATCCCCCCGACTATTTAAACCACTTCTGTTCCATGGCCTGGAACTCCGGCGAGGCTTTTACGACATCCAGAGCGGCATTGATGTTATTCAGCAGCTCAGGATCGTCTTTACGTACCGCAATGGCGTACTGCTTACCGTAGTAGCCGGGATCCGTGGCGCGTTCGTCCATCATGGCGTAGTCGGGGTTATCCTGGAGCCATTTCGTTAACGTCTCCTGATCGCCCATCACGCCGCTAATCACGCCTTCTTTCAGCGCGCTCAGGGCGCTTTCGTCGCTGTCGTAAGGCACCGCATGCACGGCTTTTTGTTTGTCCCGCAGATAGTGCTGATGAAGGGTGCCTTTCACGACGCCGATTTTTTTATCCTTCAGATCGGCAAAGGTGTGGGCGGCGTCTTTCGCGGTGACAACTACGCCGGACAGCGCCTGACGATAGGGATGGCTGAACGCAACCTGCTTTTCTCGCATCGGAATCACTTCGATACCGGCAATCACGGCGTCGAATTTCTTAAAGCGCAGCGCCGGGATGAGGGTATCGAACCCCTGGGGAGTGAATTTGCATTCGACCTGCATCTGCCTGCACAGCGCGTTGGCCAGGTCGATATCAAAACCCGTGGGCTGATTTTTACCATTGACGGTTTCATACGGCGGATTGGCCGTCGTTGTCCCAAAATGTAGCGTTGTTGCCGATGCTGTTCCTGTGGCAAGCGTGGCCAGCAGCAGGACGGTAAGCGCTTTTTTCATTTTATTTCCCTGGTTGTCATCGTTGTTGACCGTCAGCGGGCGATATCCGCCTATAAACTTGAGCGATTTTGCGCCTTTAGCGGGCCCGGAAAAAGTGATTTTGCCGCATTTGCTGGTTATTTAGACAATTCAGGCCGGTGTGTGGTGATAAAGTGGTCACTTAAACCAAAAACGAAAAAAATTGCGCTCAGGGGGGTTGCAGGTAAATCGAATTCTCGTATAATGCGCCTCCCGTGACGAAGCAGAAATGCAAATCACGACGCCATAGAAATATGGCCAGAAGTATGCGGGAATAGCTCAGTTGGTAGAGCACGACCTTGCCAAGGTCGGGGTCGCGAG